>JBBQUC010000462.1:0-3895 GCA_038212815.1 Cytophagales bacterium | reverse complement strand
GGGTTAGGTGGGAACTACTGGGGAAAATCGGATTATCCCACTGCCTTGTCCAATTATCTGAAGGGCTTGAGGATTGCTGAAGAAATAAAAAACAAAGAGCGAATCGCTACGCTGACAAATAATATAGGAATGGTTTATGCTGCTCTGGACAATTATCCCCTTGCCTTACAGCATTACGAAAAATCCCTGAAAGCCCACACGGAATTAGGCAATAAAATAGGAGTGGCTATTGCGTTGAGTAATATAGGTAACGTATATAGCCGCCAAGGTGAATACGCCAAAGCCGTGGCGTATTACCAGAAAAGTCTGCAACTAAATGAAGCAACAGGCTTCCAGGCTTTGCCAGTAGAATCGGCATTGAAAAATCTGGGGAATAGCTATCTCGCCCTAACCGACTATCCCAAAGCCCTGGATTATCTGCAACGGGCACTTCGCTTTAGTCGGGCAAGTGGTAACAAAAGCACGAGAGCTTTTATTTATTACACGCTCAGTGATCTGTATTTAAAAATGGCAACGGACTCCAGCTTTGCTTCGTTAACCACCTTGACGGGTGAGCACAAAACGGGGGCCTTACTAAAAGCCATCCGCTATGCTGACAGCACGCTGGTGCTGGCCAGTGAAATAGGAGATGGGGAAGTATATGATATTTATAAAACCCGGAGTGCCATCCAGGAAGCCTTGGGGGAGTCGAAGGCCGCTTTGGCGAGTTTCAAACAATACAGTACAAACAAAGACCTCTTTTTCAACCAGGATAATACCAACAAGATCGCATCTGTTGCTCTCCAGTACGAGTTCGATAAGAAAGAAACGGCCCTTAAATTTGAGCAGCAACTCACAGCCGCCCAACTCCAGAAGCAAACCCTTTTAACCAAACAACAGGCCCAGGCTGCCCAACTTGCCAACAAAGACCGGGATGTGCAGCGGCTGCAGTACTTGCAGGAGAAAGCGCAAAAACAAGACCGGGAACGGCAATTGGTGCTCTCCCAACAAGAGCAGCTTCTGAAAGCAACCGCCCTGGACCTCTCGCAGGCCGAAGTGGAAAGCAAAACCCGGCAGCGCACGTTTTTGCTGGCGGGCTTTGGCTTACTGATGGCCTTGCTGGGCTATATTGTGTATGGCTATAGCCAACAGCAGAAAGCTAACAAGCTCCTGAAAACCCAACGCGACCAGCTTGAGCAAGCCTTATCCGAGTTGCATATCACCCAAACCCAACTCATCCAGAAAGAGAAACTCGCCAGTTTAGGTGAACTCACGGCGGGCATCGCCCACGAGATTCAGAACCCCTTGAACTTTGTCAACAACTTCTCGGAGGTGAGTGTGGAACTGGTCACGGAGTTGGCAGAGGAACAGCAAAAGCCCGACCGCGACACCGCCCTGGAAGCCGAATTGCTGGGCGATTTGAAGCAGAACCTGCAAAAGATCACCCATCACGGCGGCAGAGCCTCGGCCATTGTGAAAGGGATGCTCGAACACAGCCGCAGCAGCACTGGCGAGAAACGCCCCACTGCCCTCCATGTATTGGCCGACGAATACCTCAAAATCGCTTATCAGGGCTTACGGCGGTCAGAAGGCCAGGCTAAGGATAAGGAGTTTACTTGTGAGCTAATTACTGACTTCGCCCCTGATTTGGGCTTGGTTAAGGTGGTGCCGCAGGAGATTGGGCGGGTGTTGCTGAATCTGTATAACAATGCGTTTTATGCCGTTGATGAAAAGCAGAAATCAGGCCTTGAGGGCTATACACCAACCATTCGCGTCAGTACTGCCCGGAGTAAATCAGGGGTAGACATTCGGGTTGGCGACAACGGCATGGGCATTCCCGACGCGGTGAAAGCCAAGATTTTCCAGCCTTTTTTCACCACCAAACCCACCGGCGAGGGAACGGGTTTGGGGCTGAGTTTGAGTTATGACATTGTGACGAAGGGGCATGGCGGGACGCTCAGGGTGGAAAGTGTGGCCGGTGAAGGCACGACGTTTGTGGTGAGCTTGCCCGCCAGTATTACGGATAACGCCCGGCTTGAATAAGAATCTGACGCAAAATTAAGCGGTCAGGCTCATTTAGTCGAAGCAATTTTATAGTGGCTTCACCTGTACGGGTTACAGGTAGAATCTCGCCATTTACCGGATTAAAATGGTCAGCCCACTCCTGTCGTCTTGGATTGAAAAGACTAACAATATCGTCGTAATCATCCAGAAAAGTGGTCAGATCAGAGCCTTTATGATGATTACAATGTGGACAGGCGTACGCCAGATTCTCGAACTCGTTGCCGCCACCATGTTTGACTGATACAATGTGATCAATTTCAAAGGCCAGAAATGCATCATCTTCATGCAACCGGCAATATTCACAGCGATGCCCGGCGCGTTGGGCCACCAGCGTCTGAACGCGCTTCGGAATGGCTTGTCTCATGCGGCTAATAAGACCCGCGCACGGGCTTTAGCCAGACTAATGAGTAAGTCAAGGGCCAGAAACTGCTCTAATTCAATAGCTTCCTCGGTTGTAATGAGGTCATCTTTTTTACGGGCAATTAAGTGTTCAACCCGCGTCGACATGGTTGCTGAAGCCTTTAACTGGATTATTTTGTGCGGCCCTAATTGGGCCAGGGTGGTAGCCACATCGCCGAAAGCTTCTGCAACACTCATAAGAAATACCGGATATTATCTGATAACGAAACTACAAACCCTATGTCTATGAAACAAATAATTTTCCTGGGATGACTCATATTGTCGTTTCTGCCCACTACGGCTCAACCCGTTTTCCGCATAGATAGCCTGCCCGCCGGTGGCGTGTTGCTCAACAAAGGCTGGAATCAGCAACGCCAAAAAACGGCTCCGGCTGATTACCAGCCCACTGTTACGGTCAGCACCCGGCTGATGGATACAGGTTCGGACCGCCGAACCGTCGAAATCCGCGTCAGCGACAATGGCACCGGCATTCCCGACGCAGTGAAGGCCAAGATTTTCCAGCCTTTTTTCACCACCAAACCCACCGGACAAGGTACGGGTCTGGGGCTGTCGCTGAGCTACGACATTGTGACGAAGGGGCATGGTGGAACGCTCAGGGTGGAAAGTGTGGAAGGCGAGGGAACGACGTTTGTGGTTAAGTTGCCAATCTGATTGTGGGGTCAAAAGAACCAATCGAACAAAGATGATTGTTTTACTCGATAGCCGTATATTCGGCCACTAATCAGCTACTTGTATGGAAACGACAACCAAGCCCATGAGTGCCATTGAGAAACTTCGGAAGTTAGTGGCCGTGAAAGAAGAAGCCCAACGCGATGCCCGCTGGCGGTATAAAAACGACCCCGAGTATCGGGCTGTATTTGAAAAACTCAGACAGGAAAATGCTGCCAACCGAACCAACTCCGCCGAGTAGTTATCCGTTCAGGCTTATTGGGGGCCTAAATCATGTGTATGCTTTTACAACGATTGACGAAATAGGTTACGAAATCCGGTTTGTTCCGTCGGCGTATATGTTTGAGGATTATCTGGAACCCTACATTGATGCCTACGAAATGATTATTGCCGTAGCCGACAATCCCCTGGGAAAACGGCTACCCGCCGATGCCCGAACGGAACCAACTGTTCGGGCTATTTTCTATGATTTCTTTACGCTCTACGAACGAGTCGTTATTTTTATTTGTGACTCTGCCGATGGCCGCCACGAAGCCCGTGCCCGCAAGTTTACGAGTTGGTATTATTACGAAATGCGGCCCCACTTTTTCAAGTTCGATGCCCGGTGGCCCGATGGCGACCGTTCTATTTTGCTCTCCATCATTTTGCACGATCATAACACGCACTTTGCCGATGTGGTGAACATGATTCAGATGCTGGGCCAGGGAATCAAATAAGGCTACACCACCTCTTTTCACCCGATGCCATGCCCCGACTCCTTACT
>JBBQUC010000461.1:0-3898 GCA_038212815.1 Cytophagales bacterium | reverse complement strand
GCCGGAATGGCCTTCCGCCAGTTCTCATCTATGGGCAAACCTGCCGTTGACAACCCCGGATTACCCCCTACAAATGGGGTCACAGGCTCGGCTTTACTCATCGCCACGTTGCTTATCTGTCTCATACAATACTAACGAAATGCGACCATTTCGCGTTCATTTTCAGGGTATAAATTGAGTTGAGTAACCTGTTGATTTATAGGGCTTTTATTGGTAATTTTGAGCCTATATTTAAGTCTTATTAACTGGGTACTTTACTCCCATGATACATACCGTAAAATGCCTGTTTACCGGGCTTTTGCTGGGGCAGGCTCAGCCCCAGCCAGGCCTTGCCCAGACCCCACTTGCTTCGCTGGAAGGACATGTTATAGATGCCCGTACAAAACAACCCGTGCCGGATGCCAGCCTGACAATTTGGGTGACTGGTGGCAAGCAGCCGCAACGTCAGCATACCCATCCCGATGGGAGTTTTCAGGTGCAGGTAAGCGCGAAACAAACCTACCGCATTGTTACAGAAGCTACCGGCTATCTGCCTACCGAAGCACAAATAGCCTTTACCGACAGTCGGTCTAATCGGCTCTATGGGAAAATAATTCAGCTTACCCGTGCCGATCCAACACCGCCTGTAGTTGCCGAAAAAAAGGCGAATGTGCGCCCCATACCAGAATTGGCAGTAGCTAAACGGACTAGTTCAGATGCATTGCCGATGGTGCCATTCAGGCAGGGAACAACCCAGCTAGAACCCGAAGCCCAATCGGCCCTTGACCGGCTAGTGACGTACCTGAGCCAACATGCCCAAACCAGGGTTACTGTGTATGGGCATACCGATAATCAGGGCGATTTCGATCAGAATATACAGTTATCCCGGCAACGTGCTGAATTGGTGAAAGCCTATCTGGTCGATCATGGGATTGCGCCGGACCGATTGCAGACCCGTGGATATGGCGGCACCCACCCCATTGCCTCTAATAACCACGAAGAAACAAGGCAACTAAATCGGCGGGTAGAGGTGGTGGTTAACTGAATTTTTCCCGCTGGGCCAGGTAAAGCCCAGCTACAACCAGACCCGTGCCAGCTATGGTGTAACTGGTAATGGGTTCGTGAAATAGAATTGATGAATACGTAAACCCGAATAGGGGGCAAAGAAATAGCCAGAGTGATGCCCGGACTGTATCCTGCCGTACCAGATAAAACCAGAGCTGTAAGGCTATTACCGATACGGGCAAGATCAACCAGCTAACCGATGCCCAGAAACGGGTATCGTAGTGGGTATTGGTAAAATCGGCCGTAAAGAGGGTAACTGGCAGTAACAACAAACCACCCAGCAACACCTGCCAGCCGTTGATGACAACAGGCGGTAACTTCCAGTCGATGCGGGCATAATAAACCGTTGCCGCAGATACTGATAGCATACTAAACAACAAAATGAGTAACCCCCGGCTGGTAGCATAACTATTTTGCAGGAGCGGATATGTAGCTACGCCTACGCCCAGCAACCCCAGGGCAATACCCACTCCCTCGAACCACCGCAAAGGTCGGCGTAGCCAAACTGCCGAGAGTAAGGTAATGAATAGCGGATTGGTAGCTGTGGATAAACTACCGATACCTGCCGATACTTCCTTCAGGGCATACACAAACGCTCCTAGATACACGGTGGTGTTTAGAAAGGCAAAGATGGCCAACTGCCGCCATTCCCGACCCCTGGGTAGGGGGTTTGTTCGGCGCAGGCCATAGGCGAACAGCAGTAACCCACTGCCCGCAATCAGAAAACGTACGTTGGCCAGAATAAGCGGATGGGCCGACTGCACCCCAAATTTGGTAGCCGCCGAGGCTGATGCCCATAGGGCAGCAAAGAGAATGCCCGGAATAAGTTGTTTCACGAGTGGTACGAAGCGAAAACCAAAAGTATTTCTTTTCTGGCTGTCTTCAGCTACGCATCGGCTTAGGAATGTGTATTTTTAGGGCATGAATCAGAAACGTCTGCTCTTGGCCAGCCCCCTGCTGGAGATTGTTATCAGTCGCCTGTGTCAGGAATTAATCGAAAATCATGGTGATTTTGCTGACTCGGTGGTACTGGGTTTACAACCACGGGGTATTTATTTTGCCGAGCGCATTGCCCGCGAACTAGCCCGCACCCTGGGTAAAGAAGTGCCACTGGGCTACCTGGATGCCACTTTTTATCGCGATGATTTCCGTCGGCGCGACCAGCCACTGCGGCCTAATACAACCCATGTGCCGTTTCTGCTCGAAAATAAACGGGTCATTCTGATCGACGATGTGATGGCGACGGGCCGGATGGTACGGGCAGCCCTGGATGCTATGACCGCCTTTGGCCGTCCCCGAAAAGTAGAGCTACTGGTACTGATTGACCGACGCTACAACCGCGACTTGCCTATCAAGCCCGACTATGTGGGTCAACGGGTACATACCCTTGATTCTCAGCGGGTGCTGGTCGAGTGGACCGAGCAGGGTGCCGAAGAAGACCATATCTACTTGATGAGTTGACAGTAGGTATATTTTTTGCGTATATTCGCTTATGATTTGGACTATGAGGAGACTTTACAGGATTAGTTGGTGGGCGTGCTGTTTCTGGATTGTAAGTGCCTTGGCTTCAGTTGCCTGGGCGCAGGCAGCTTATACCATTACCGGCACTGTAACGGATGCCCGCACGGGCGAGGGTGTGCCGTTTGCGAATGTAGCCCTGGTAGGCCGCACCACGGGGGCATCGACCGATGAAAAAGGGAAATTTACGATTACTACCAAAAGCCTCACCGATTCGCTGGCGGTTAGCTCAATGGGATACGAAAGCAAACGCTTCGCCCTGGACCGTAAAAAAAACAATCAGGAGATCAGCATTCGGCTGGCCCCTTCTGGGCTGGCCTTGCAAACAGTGGTTGTGCACGCGGGCGAGAATCCAGCGTTTAGGGTTATTCGGCAGGTAATTAATAACCGGTCTAAAAACGACCGTAGCCGCATCTCGGCCTATGAATACGATAGCTATAATAAAACGGATATAGCCATCAGTCATCTCTCCGATAAGGCCCGCAAAAATCCACTGGTTCGGCGGGTTACTGATGCCATGAACCGTTTCGATACACTGACAGATGAGCATGGCAATCGCCTGTTGCCCGTTATGCAGACCGAAGCCGTTTCGCGGTTTTATTACCGGGAAACACCTGCCTCCCGGCGTGAAGACATTATCAAAACCCGGATTCATGGCCTCAGTATTGGCGACGATGAGTTTTTGTCGCAATTGATTGGCGGTAACTTTCTGAGTCATAATTTCTACAAGAATTTCCTGGCCATTCTGGGTAAAGATTTTGCGTCGCCCATTGGCGATAACTGGCGTGGCTCCTATGAGTTTTATCTGGCTGACACCACTCTTGTGGGCGACCGCACCTGCTACGAAATCCATTTTGACCCGAAACGCCAGCAGGATTTAGTCTTTACGGGCAAGATGTGGATTGATACCACCACCTATGCCCTCTGCCAGATTGATGCCCACGTTGGCCCCGAAGCTGCCCTGAACTTTGTGCGTGAACTGACCATCGAGCAGGAACTCGAGCCCGTTACTGACTCGACGGGTGCATCGGCAGGGTGGCTACCTACGGCAGTGCGGTTCACGGCTGAGTTGACCGGAGTGGGCAAGAAATCGCTCAGCCTGCGGGCAAGAATTGTGACCCATAGCAGCAATTACGTAGTAAACCGACCGCATCCCTTACCCTTCTATGCCCAAACTATAGCTGTGCGAGACTCTGTACGCGAAGATGGCGATGCGTACTGGAATAAGGTGCATCATACCCTGGCTGGGACAGACTCGCTCAGCCGCGACGACCGCCGAACTAGCCAACTCATCGACTCAATTCGGCAAATACCCATTGTGCGCACGGCCGAGCGA
>JBBQUC010000460.1:0-3904 GCA_038212815.1 Cytophagales bacterium | reverse complement strand
GCAGGGAACGGGCTTGACCTATAGTCGCCTGGGCGAAGTAACTGCTACCGACATGACCGTTGATAGCAACCTGCTTTTCACCAATGAGCAAGCCGCCAGCCTGTATAACGGCGCGTTAGGGAAGATTATGAACTGAATGATGCATGAAAACGGATGTTCGCGTCAGCAAATTCATCATTCATCACTTCCCCCAGGCGGGTATAGGGGTTGTCGGGTTGAAAAGTTCGTCGAGGTAATAGGCCCGTCGGGAGCGACGGTCGCAGGGAACAGTGCCGCCAACGGGGTATCGGCAGGTGGCATACACGCCGGTATCCAACCCATTCATCAGGCTGGCATAGGTGCCATCGGGCAGTTGGTCGGTGCGGTGAGCGCGGCTGAGAATACAGTGGCCTAGCTCATGGAATACCAGACCCTCGCGCTCTTCGGGATAGGCGTTTTGCCAACAATCAGGATTGATGCTCAGGGTGATCCGGGGTGTTTGTTTCGCCTGTAGCAGGCATTGCCCGCAAACGTCCTCGCCTGATGTCTGGCCAAACTGAACAATCAGGTTGTTGACGGTGATGGGTTTTCCCCGCTGACTGGCTTCGGCAATAAATTTGTCTATATACGGCTGTATCTCGGTCGGAACCAGGTAAATCGGGGCTGGATCAGGCTCCTTTTTGCAGCCGGTAATCAGAAACACAAGAACCAGTACCAAAGCCGTGATGCGATTCATTGACTATGCGTTATTTTATTGAATTGGGGTATAATGGCACAAAATACGTTGGTTGGCAGATACAGCCAAATGGATTGGCTATTCAGGCTGTTTTGCAGGAGGCTTTGACCAAACTGTTGCGGCAGCCAACCTACATTGTGGGCAGTGGCCGCACGGATGCGGGCGTTCACGCCGAACAGCAGTTTGCCCACGTCGAAATTGCCCCGCGCCCGGCTGATAAACCTGACCCCACCTCACCAAAATTCATCCATGCCCTGAACGCCATGCTGCCGGGCGATATTGCCATACGGCGGATTTTCCCCGTTCAACACGATCACCATGCCCGGTTTTCGGCAACATCGCGGTACTATCAGTACCGGATTACCCGGCACAAAAATGCGTTTTTGCCCATGCTGTCGTATTATTTTCGGCCCGAAGTAGATGTGCCGCTCATGAACGAGGCCGCGAGTCTATTACGGCAACATACCGATTTTGAGAGTTTTAGTAAGGTCAGAACCCAGGTGAGTCATTTTCATTGTCAGCTTGCATTTGCCTATTGGGAGGTACTGCCCGACGACCGGTTGACCTTTCACATCAAAGCAAACCGATTTTTGTACGGCATGGTCCGGGCCATTGTGGGCACTCTGCTCGACATTGGGCAGGGGCGACTGTCACTCGACGAATTCAACGAAATTATCACCGCCAAAGACCGGCGAAAGGCGGGCCGTGCTGCCCCGGCCAGTGGCTTGTTCTTAACCGAAGTTGCCTACCCAACGGAGGTTTTTTTACTGTCTATATGACTACAGGAATTATTATTCTGGCGGCTGGTGCATCGTCGCGGTTTGGGGGCGAACCCAAGCAGTTGCTTACCATGAGGGCCGGACAGGAACCGGCCATTACGCTGGTGCGCCGGGCGGCAGAACTAGCGTTAGCGGCCCAACTCGGTGGGCCGGTGGTTGTGGTGCTGGGTGCTAACCGCGACCGGATTGCGCCCGAACTGGCAGGTCTGCCCATTACCGTCATCGACAATAATGCCTACAATCTGGGACTGTCGTCGTCCATTAAAATTGGGTTGGCGGGGGTCTATATGACCAATAAAGCCATTGACACCGTTGTGGTCTTGCTCTGCGATCAGCCCCTGGTTACCACTGCCCTGGTGCAGCAACTAGCCGCTACCCACGCCGAAACGGGCAAACCCATTGTGGCCTGTCGATACGGCGGCACCCAGCCCGACGGATCCGGGCCAGGCAGTCAGTTGGGTGTGCCAGCCCTGTTTGAGCGGTCTTATTTTGAGGAGTTACTCCAATTGGATGGCGACAAAGGAGCGCGGTTTGTGCTCACGAACCACCCCGACGATGTGGCCGAAATTGGCTTTGCTCCAGCCGCCCTCGATCTGGATTCGTGGGAGGATGTGGCCAATTTTAACGCCCGAAACCGCTAACTTGCGGCCCGAAATCTTACATACACTTCCATCATGCAAACCATTTTAGTTGTTGGGCTTGGCAAAGTCGGCTCCCTGGTCGGTATCTTACTCAACAAACGATTTACGGTTACCGGCTTCGATAAACAGGTGCCGGGTCAATCCTTACCCTTCCCTACCGTTCAGGGAAATGTAGCCGATGAGGCTACCCTGCGGCAAACCCTTACGGGCTTCGATGCCGTGGTGTCCTGCCTGCCTTACAACCTCAACCTCCCCATTGCCCGCGTTGCCTATGCCCTGGGCATGCACTATTTTGACCTGACCGAAGATGTACCGACTACCACGGCCATCCGCGAGATGGCCCATACAGCGCGGGGGCTGATGGCACCTCAGTGTGGGTTGGCACCCGGCCTAATCGGGATTGTGGGGGCTGATTTGGCCAACCGGTTCGACCGGCTGCGCGATATTGAACTGCGCGTGGGGGCGTTGCCCCGTTACCCAAATGGGCTGCTGGGCTACTCATTCACCTGGTCGCCGGCGGGGGTTATCAACGAATATCTGAATGACTGTGAAGTGATTGCCAACGGTGAGCGCAAAGAAGTGCCTTCGCTGGATGGCATTGAGCAGATCAATATTGAAGGGCAGGAGTTTGAGGCTTTCAGTACATCGGGTGGACTGGGCACCATGTGCGAAACCTACGCCGGGCGGGTCGATACGCTGAATTACAAGACCATCCGCTATCCAGGCCACTGCCGCCTGATGCGGTTCCTCTTGTATGAACTGATCCTGAAAAACCGGCGCGAACTGGCCGAAGAAATCCTGACCGAAGCTAAACCCCCCGTTCGCGATGATGTAGTGTATGTATATGCGGTAGTGGAAGGCTGGAAAAACAATGCCCTCGCTCGCGAAGAGTTTTACCGGGCTTACCACCCCCGCCTGATCGACGGCCAATACTGGCGGGCCATCTCCTGGACTACCGCCGGGTCGATAGCTGCCGTGATTGAACTGGTTGCTGATGGCAAACTACCCCAGCAGGGGTTCCTGAAACAGGAAGACATCCCGTTCAGTGCCTATCTGGAAACAGAGAATGGGCAGTTTTTTAATCAGTAACTACATCAACTTCTTCACCAGCCGTTCTACAGTGATACCTTCGGCTTCAGCTTTGAAGTTACGAACGATCCGGTGGCGCAGGATAGGTAGCGCGACAGCGCGAACATCTTCAATGTCGGGCGAGTATTTTCCATTCAGCAGGGCATTGCACTTGGCGGCCAGAATCAGTGCCTGCGAGGCTCGTGGCCCGGCTCCCCACTCCAGATACTGGTTCGCATCGGGCGAGGCCATTTCGGTGTTCGGGCGGGTTTTATGCACGAGCCGCACGGCGTATTCAATCACGTTATCGGCTACCGGCACCCGGCGTACCAGGTGCTGAAACGCCGTAATCTCCTCGCCCGTAATGACTTGTTGCACCTCATGCCGCTCATCGCTGGTTGTGCTTTTTACAATGTCCAGTTCCGACTGGAACGAGGGGTAATCGAGCCAGATATTGAACATAAACCGGTCAAGTTGGGCTTCGGGCAGCGGGTAGGTACCCTCCTGCTCGATGGGGTTTTGGGTAGCCAGCACAAAAAACGGCCTACTGAGGGGATACTTCTGCCCGGCAATGGTGACCGAATACTCCTGCATGGCCTCCAGCAGGGCCGACTGCGTTTTGGGGGGAGTCCGGTTGATTTCATCGGCTAGAATAATGTTGGCAAAAATAGGGCCTTTGATAAACTTGAAATTTCGCTCCT
>JBBQUC010000459.1:0-3909 GCA_038212815.1 Cytophagales bacterium | reverse complement strand
CCTTAGCCAGTTACCGTCAACGTAAGGGACATGACTCGCCTAAAACAACGCTGGATGCACTAAAAAATCAGGCGTATCATGAAACATTGGCCCAAATCGACCAGGTCTTTTCACCCACGCAGCATCTATACTCCATTACGTTGCCGACGGGTCTTGGCAAAACACTGACTTCGCTGGCGGTGGGGCTGGCTATGCAGCAAAAACTGGCCCTACAAGCCGGACGGCTCATTATTACAATTCCCTTTACGTCGATCATAGATCAGAATTTCGCGGTTTTTCAGGATGTGTTTGAACAGCCAACGTCTGATGTGTTACTCAAACACCATCATTTGGCCGAACCTGCGTATAAGGTTGGCGACGATGTACTGGATCAGGACAAAAGCCAGTTTTTGATTGAAACGTGGCAGTCGGAGATTGTAGTAACAACATTTGTTCAATTGCTGGAATCGCTGTTTTCCAGCGATAAAACCAAGTTGCTCAAACTGCCAAATCTGGCTAACTCAGTCATTATTCTGGATGAGATTCAGCAGATTAACTACGGATTGTGGCCATTGATCCGGCAGGCGTTTATGACCCTCGGCGAACGGTATAACTGCTATTTTATCCTGATGTCGGCTACACAACCGTTGATTTTTTTGCCCGGCAAAGAAATTACCGAGTTAGTCCCCGATTATAAGTCATACTTCCGTAACGACATCTTCAACCGAACCAAACTCATTAATCGTACCCGAAAGGAGATCAGTTTTGTTGACTTTATTCAGGATGTTATCACGTATTGCGAAGATCACGCTGACAAAAATGTGCTGGTCATTTTGAATACAAAACAGTTCACGTTGGACTGTTTCAAGGCTGTTGTCAATGCACTGGATCAAGAGAAAACGGATGTGTATTACCTCACTACGCTGATTACTCCTTACGAACGAAAGCGAATTATCGACCGAATCAAAACCTACAAAGGGCCCAAGCAGCAGGTCATCATTTCCACTCAACTTATAGAGGCTGGGGTCGATATATCGGTACACACCGTCTTCCGGGCAATGGCTCCGCTCGATTCGATCATTCAGGCGGCTGGGCGAGCAAATCGCTACAATGAGAAGGATACTATCAGTGAGGTATATTTGTATGCTATCACTGAAATGAAACGAGCGAACGGGATGGTATATGGTGGCGATTTGATCCTCAAAACCGAAAACGTTCTAAAGAACGTAACTGAGGTTGACGAACACGGTTATCTTGATTTGATCGAAGCCTATTTCAACGAGGTAAAAAAACAGGCTCACGTACTGGTTTCACCCGAACTAACGGCATTACAGGCTTTAGATTTCAAAAAAGTAGGTGAGTTTCAATTTGTCGAAGAGCGCAATACTGAATCCATCTTTGTTCAACTTAATGAAGAAGCCGAACAAATCTGGAATCAATACGTGGTTATCAGCGAAAAGGAGTTAAAGCCTTATGAGCGGAAGCGCGAGTTTGCCCAGATAAAAGCTCGTTTCTATGAATACGTAGTTAATGTACCTGTGCCATTCGGTACTCAGGGAATCGTTTTTGATGGGAAGCCAATTCATTTTTTCTATGTTTCGCATCGCCTGAATCCATCAACCTGTTATCACTATATTTTCGATGACTTTCGGCAAAATACGGGTTACATTCCACAACTAACCTTCAATCATTGATCCCCATGCCAACCCAAACCCTAATCCCGATCACTCATATCACGTTCCCCGAAATTGCACTCAGAACGCGGGATGCCCATAAGTTGCGGGGGTATTTTGGCGCGTTGTTCCGCGAGCATTCGCCCCTGTTGCACAACCATTTAGAAGCCGATGGGACCGACGATTCGGAGCCGGGTGAAGGAGCCGTTAAATTCCGGTATGCGTATCCGCTGGTGCAGTATAAAGTACTTGACCGGATGCCAACATTAGTGGGGCTGGGCGAGGGAGCTATGCTGCTGACCCAACTGTTTTTGCTGATGCGCGAACTGGTTATCGAGCAGGAGGGTGAGGCCGAACATTACCCGGTGTTGAGCAAACACATTCGCCATGAGCAGGCTCCGCTGGGTCTCATAGACGACCTGATTATGTACCGCTTCGAAACGCTTTGGATGGCCCTCAACCAGACCAACTACCGCGATTATCGGGGCTACTCCGAGGCCGAACAGCAAGCGCAGTTGAAACGGGTGCTCACCAGTCAGCTACTGGCCCTGTTCAGGGAGTTTGGCCTTTGGCTGGAACCCCACGAACGGATACTGGTTCGGCTATCGGTAGAAGAACATACCACACAGTTTAAAAACCAGACAATGGTGGCCTTTAGCGGGCAATTCACGGCTAATGTGCTGTTGCCCAACGGTATTGGTTTAGGCAAAGCCGTATCGCGGGGGTTTGGTTCTATCACTCGTTAAGCTATGCAACTTCACATTAGCACCTACGGCACGTACCTGCACGTAAAAGATCAACTGTTCGACGTTCGGCGGAAGGGCGACGATGGGAAGGTAGTCAGTGCTATGTACTCTGCCGAGAAAGTGACGCATATTTTGCTGGCAACGGGTACTTCGCTCAGTACCGATGCCGTAAAATTAGCCCTGCGGTATAACGTCGATATTGTGTTTCTGGAACGCGACGGCGACCCAATTGGCAGGGTGTGGCATAGCAAATTAGGCAGCACCACCAAAATCAGAAAGCGGCAGTTAGAAGCCAGTTTAGGGGCCGAGGGACTGCGCTGGATTCGGGCCTGGCTACTGGCAAAACTTGATAATCAGGCGGGCTTGATTCGGGGATTGAAAAAACACCGGCCACAACATGCCGATTATTTAGACGACAAACTGACCCGGATTGATGCCCTGACTCTGTCTATCAACACGCTGGCTGCTCCAACCAATGCAGCCGTTAGTGGCTCTGTAGCTGACTCTAATCCCCTGTGTGTAGCCGATGTAGCCGATACGCTTCGGGGCCTGGAAGGAACGGCAGGGCGGTTATATTTTGAGACCTTAAGCTACGTGCTGCCAAAAGAGTATCAGTTTGCGGGGCGTAGTAGCCGACCGGCGCAGGATGCCTTCAATGCCTTTCTGAATTATGCGTACGGTATGCTCTATGGCAAGGTGGAGAAAACGCTGATGCTGGCCGGGCTTGACCCGTATGTTGGGTTTATGCACCGAGACGACTACAACCAACTCAGCATGGTTTATGATTACATTGAGCCGTATCGGGGCTTTGCCGATGAGGTCGTGTTCCGGCTGTTCTCGGCCAAGAAGGTGAACAAATCGCACGTCAGCGAGGTGTCTGGTAGTCGTACTGCATCAGGTATGTCGTTGAATGCCGAGGGGAAAGCCCTGCTGGTAAACGCATTTAATGAGTTTATGGACAATGATCCGATCCGCTACCGGGGCCGTAACCTGACCCGTAGTCACTGTATTCAACTCGATGCCCATCAGTTTGCCAATGAACTGATTGGAAAAACTGGCGGTATGCCCGACACTATTTCGCTATGATTATCTGGGTGTTATACGACATTGTGAACGACAAGGCCCGCACCAAAGCGGCCAAACGGTGTTTACAGGCGGGGCTGTATCGGGTGCAGTTTTCGTGCTTTCTGGGTACACTGACGCAGCATCAGAAAGACACGCTTCAACTTCAACTGGAAGAGCTAATCAACGAAGAAACCGACAAGGTGTATATTTTTCCGATGAGCCGGGGCGAGTTGCAACAAACCGCCCTGCTGGGTCAGGCGTTTGACCGGAAATTAGTGACCGACGAAATTCGCGCTTTATTTTTCTAAGAGCGTGTTGGGAAATTAAGTTTGGCGTTGGGGTTGTATGCGTTGCAATATGATCTGAATATTGGCTAAATAAAGCCAGTTTACCGAAGAAGATACCGTATACTCATAATCTTTGACGATGCGTCGGAAAAAATTAGT
>JBBQUC010000458.1:0-3914 GCA_038212815.1 Cytophagales bacterium | reverse complement strand
CATTCCCAATGAGGGTAAACGTAAAGGCTGCCGCCACCGACCCGCCATATACCGTCCAGTAAGACCCTGTGGTGCCATTTCGGTTAAAAAAGGCGTAGGCCAGCGTGGCCAGTCCCGTTAGGCGGCTAATGGTGGTGAGGGTACGAAACGTCTGAAAGTGATGATTGACTTCCGGGTCGTTAAGTTCGTAAAAGGGTACTTCGAGCGAGAAGGGTGAATTCAGTTTTTTTCCCCCGTAGAAATATACACTCCCCAAAGCCGACGAGCCAGCCGCCCGCTCAATGGGCAGCAGGTGCGGAGGAATAGGGGTTTGGCGGTAAAACAACGTATCGCGCCCGCGCTGAGCATGGGCAGAACAGGCCAGAAAAAGCAATGAACAAAAGAGCAATTGACGCATTGGGGCGGTTCAAAAAGGCAATGGCAACAAATCAGTAAACAGAAATGCCAGTACGCAAAGTAACGGCATTTCCACCCTGATTGATATGCATCCTTACTTCACTACTTTCAGTATGCCCTGCATCAGCGAAGAGTGGCCCGGAAAGGTGCAGACAAACTGGTAGTCGCCGGGGGCAGCGGGGGCTACAAAGTAAATACTCTCGCTGGTTTCGGGCTGGAGAATATTGGTATGAAACAGCACGTTGGGCGAGTTGGGGACGTAGTTTAGTTTAGGACCGTTCAGGTTGAGCCGCAGGGCCAGATCACCCACGGGGTTGGCCATGCCGGGCTTCACAATCACGCAGTTATGCAGCATATCGTCATTATTGTTGAACACCAGTTTAAGTCGGCTACCCGCTTTCACCTCTACCTTATCAATATCAAATTTCAGCCCCGGCCTGGTGCCAATAACAATGGTCTGGTCAGGGCCATTTGTCCAGGTGGCGGGCATGTCGGTGATGTGCTTGGCGTTTGGTGCCGGAGGTTTGGTGCTTGCAGTGGAGGGCTTAGGAGTTGGCGTAGCTTCATCTTCTTTAGCCAGCATAGCCGCATGAGCAGCGTGGGTCATTCCAGGCACTACCCCCTTCGTCCTCTCCAAACCCACAACCCGCTCGCCGGGGGCAATGGCGTTGAGGGTGTAGTATCCCGTTGGGTGTAGCAAAGCCAACCCCGCTGCCGACCGTACCCCTTCGGCTTTCACCTCGTGGATGTACCCTTCACGCAGTACGGTATCGGCCACAAGGCGGACCGAGAGGCCATCAGCAGCCACCATAATTCCCCGAATAGGCACCGCTTTGGCCCCGTCGATGGGGCTACCGTAGGTGCGGTGATATTTATAAGTAAAGCTGTTTAGGCTATAAGAATCCGGGTTTTCGGCAGTTTTGCGGTCAACTGGCAGGGTAAACTCTATTAGAAAACCATCGGGCATGGAACGGATAGTCTTCATCTCGAAGGGGGTTTTCCCCGTCCAGACCAGCCGTTGAATGCCGTAGGGAGCCTTACCAGTGCTGGCCCACCCCCGACTGGTCATGCCCACAAACATTGACCCGTCCAGCCCCCATGCGGTACGGATAATACCCGACTGGAATCCCTCCCGGAACGGGAAACACGCGCCCTGCCACTCACCCGCCACTTTTTCGAGAGCAACACGCATAATTTTACTGTGCCCCTGATCGCCCACAAATACCTGGCCGCTGAATGGTCCGAAGGCGCCGTTGGTGGTATCTTCTTTAAAATCAGAGGTTGAGATGCCCATAAGCGTGTGCGGAAACCAAACGGCCGGCACTTTCAGGTGAGGCACCGTTTTGGCCACGTCGTGCATGGGTTTGCCCGTACTGGGCACATCTCCGGGTTTCAGGCTCAGGGGCGAGCCAGGTTCCCCCGACCAGCGTAGTCCGGCGGGATTACCCGCAAAATCACCCTTAGCCAGATGCGTCATCCGGCCCGACCCCACCCAGTCGCCTTGGTTTTCGGTGTAGAAAATGCTGCCATCTCGCAGTACACCAAACCCGGCGGGCGAGCGCAGACCCGTTGCCCAGGGAGTCATATTACCTTTCTGGTCTAATTTCAGCATCCAGCCGCGCCACTTGGCCAGGCTGGCTCCAAATCCAATCCAGTCGAGGTTGAGGGTAATCACCATATCGCCATCGGGCAGCAACACGGGGCCGTAGCTATACTCATGGTAATTGCCGGATAGAGGCCATTTATAAAATGAACTATACTCGTCGGCCTGCCCATCGCCATCAGTGTCCACCAGTTTGGTTACTTCGCCACGCTGTGTGCAAAGAAAATAACCCTTGGGATGCAGCATCAGGCCTAGCGGCTCGTGCAACCCCGACGCAAATTTTTTGTACGTAGGCACTCGACTACCCTGCATATAGGGATTGCCGATAATCCAGACCTCACCCCGGCGGGTACAGGCTGCCAGCCGCCCGTCGGGCATGGGGGCAAGCCCCCCTACTTCAAGGGTAACACCTTCAGGAATGGGCAGGGTAATCAGGCGGTAATAGTCCTCTTCGGTGGCCGGGCGTTGCGCCAGGGTATAATTGGTGATTGAATAAGTGAGCGATTGAGTGAGTACAATCGCAATCAATAGTCTGTTTTTCATGACAAAGTAGCCAGTATTAATTGTACAGTATCCATTACTCAGGCAATTCGCTGCCCGTTTTCTGTTGGCCGTTCGGTTTGCAGCAGGGTTACGGTGCCATCCTCCCCCACGGCACCCAGCACCAGGCATTCGGAGCGCACAGTGGCTACTTGCCGGGGTGGGAAATTGATAACTGCTACAATCTGTAGTCCCACCAGCCTGTCTGGTTGATAGAGCGTGGTTAGTTGCGCCGATGAGGTTTTAATCCCGTGCGGGCCAAAGTCGATGGTTAGTTTATACGCCGGTTTACGGGCTTTAGGCGATAGTTCGGCTCCTGTAATGGTGCCGGTCACCATCTGAACGGTCTCGAAATCGGCCCAGGTAATTTCAGGATGGGTCATGCTAAAACAAGATTGAGTACTGTACTGTGCCGGTAACGGGCATCAACAACTCCTGCCGCCCGCCACTCTGCCGCAGCTTTACTTTTGCTTTGGGGTCGATCCGCACGTAGTATCGGCGGTCGTCAACGGCATAAAGTCCCTTGCTCACTTCCTCGACTGCTGTTCCTGCTGCTACCCGGCAATAGATTGGGCTGTTGGCCTGCCCCGTCAGCGTCAGGGTGCGTTGCAAACCCGTGGCTTCGGGCCGAATGGCATCGGTAACAGCGGCTCCGGCCAGGGTATATTGAACCGTTGGCATCCGCTGCTTATCGAGCATAAACCCTTCATACTTCAATTGAGCGTCGGCTACACTATCGGGCCAGGCTGCGTTCTCATCGGGTAGGGCGGCCAGGGCGGTTTGGGCGGGCAGGCGCACCACAGCCCCTGCCGGAGTGAGCAGTTGCGGTTCACCCCGCTCGTACCACATCTCGGTTACGTTGGCAAAATCGCCCTTCCAGACTTGTAGCAGGGCCATCTGGTTCAGGTCGAGGGTGTAATGTACGCCCAGTGGGGAGCCTACCGACAGGCTGTGGGTACGTTTCTTCTTCTCACCTGGCACCTGCACAAACGAGCGGATGAGTTCGGTATGAGCATCGGCCTGGATAATGATTGCCCCAACCGGGTCAGGTTCGGGCAGCGAGGCCAGGGCATGCAGGGGTTGTGAGCGGGTGGCTGGTGTGGCAATAAACAAGCCCAGGCCGGGCCGGGGCCACGAGCGGACAAAGACAACCCGCACCTCGTGCGTACCAGCCGTTAGGGTAGCCCGACCCGGCACCGATTCGCCGAGCGTTTTATAGGTTACCGGTATGCGTTCCTGGCCATCAATCCACAACCCGGCCAGGCCACCATACTGCATGTCGAAGAGGTAGTCGTTCGGTTCATCGACGGTCAGCTTGCCTGCAAACAGAATAACATAGCGGTTGGGACCGCCAAAGGCCACCTCATAGTTCAGA
>JBBQUC010000457.1:0-3945 GCA_038212815.1 Cytophagales bacterium | reverse complement strand
AACCAACTACTACTACTTTAGAACAAGGGGGGCTGAATAAATTAGATCGCCAAACGGGGCGATTCACTCAATATCGTCACGACCCAAATGACCCCAATAGCCTGAGCGACAACCGGGTGAGGGCTATTCTGGAAGACAGTCGGGGAACACTCTGGGTAGGCACCTGGGGTGATGGTCTGCACACGATGGACCGGCGAACGGGAAAATTTATCCGGCATCCGTACAACCCGGCTCACCCCGAACAGTTGAGCCGTCCTTACCTGAAAAACCACAAAGGCGAGGCCAACTGGGGCATTAGTTTTATTAAAGAAGATGCAACCGGCCATATCTGGATCGGGGCTTATGCCGGTGGTTTGAATCGATATGACCCAAAAACGAATCAGGTTACGCATTACGATGCCAGTCAGGGGGGAGTAGAAAATAACCAGTGGGCCATGTGTACGTCGCCCGATGGAGTCCTTTGGTTTGGTAGTACTACCGGCAAGTTGACGAAAGGAACACCGGCTAGAGAACCCATTCCTTTCGTTGGGACCACAACTGCCCTAGGCATCAATACCTTCTACGAAGTCTCCACCGGCAAATTACGCCTGGGTACGTACAGGGGTCTAAAAGACCAATCGTTCAATAATGGTAGTGGAGAACCCTTCTTCCAACAGGCAGCCCGGCAAGCAACGTTACTGACTGATCGTATTCAAACGTTTTATAAGGACCGGCAGGGGAAATTATGGATTGGCACTCTCAACGCGGGCCTCTATTCCTACAATCCTGGTAATGGTCAGTTTAGCAATTATGGCCGGGACTCCGTTCACAGCAACGATAAAGCAGCCATGACCACCTACATAGGTGGTGCCCTGGAAACAGTTAGTCAACAACTCAAAAATGCCAACTCAGTACTGGCTTCGTATGAAGACCGGGCCGGTGCCTTCTGGCTTTTAACCAGCAATGGATTGAGTCAGATGGACCGTCAGACCGGAAGAATAACCCACTATCGGCATCAGCCGGGTGATACCACCACAATCAGTCCAGGAGTCGGTATATGCGCGCTGGAAGATCATACGGGCCAGTTCTGGGTGGGAACATCTACAGGTTTGAATAGGATGAACCGGCAGACAGGGACGTTTACTCATTATTTAAAAGGTGAGTTTATTGCCCAAATGCGGGAAGATGCTTCGGGAACACTTTGGGTGGCAACCCCGCAAAACCACCTGTTACGCTTCGACCGGCCTGACAATACGTTCAAACCCTTTATTGATCCCAATACGGGTTTACCCCTCATCAATGTGGATAGTTTTGAAGAAGACGATGCTCATAATTTGTGGCTAGGCACCGTTATCGGAATTATTCGAATCAACCGGCAACGGGATTCGCTCCTTCTGTTTGGCCGAGACTACGGATTTCAGGGCTATTCCAGCATCTCTTTGGCTTCCTCTTTTAAAAGCCGAGATGGAACGCTGTTTTTCGGTGGAGAAAATGGGTATTACCAAGTCAAGCCTGCGCAATTGATGGCCATGCGGCCAACGCCACCGCGTCTGTTGATCACCACGCTCTTCATTGCAAATCAGCCTGTGGCGCTTGGTTCGGCCGGGCCGTTGCACGAACCGTTGTCGCAACTTAAAACACTTCAACTCAATCACGACCAGAATACGTTTGCTTTCGATTTTGTTAGCATCGACCACCGGCACACGGAGCAAATTCAATATACCTGTTTTCTGGAAAACTACGAACCGACCTGGCGACCCGCTGGCCGCGAAAGACGGGGTAGCTACTACAATATGCAGCCCGGCCACTATGTCTTTCGAGTAAAAGCTGGGAACAATGAGGCTGGCTGGACAGAAAGAAGGATCGCCATAATCATTTCACCACCCTGGTGGCGCACCTGGTGGGCCTATGCACTTTTTGCCTTATTACTAGGTGGAGCTATCTGGGGATTTATTCAGTATCGCTCCCAAACCCTGCGTCGAGAAAACCGAATCTTAGAGGAGAAAGTGACTCTGCGCACAGAGCAACTCCAACAATCCCTTAATGAGCTAAAAACCACTCAAACCCAACTCATTCAAAAAGAGAAACTCGCCAGTCTGGGCGAACTTACGGCGGGCATCGCCCACGAAATTCAAAACCCCCTCAACTTCGTCAATAACTTCGCCCAGGTGAGCAGCGAACTGGTCGATGAATTAAAAGGCGAACTGGCGAAAGGCGATACCGATGAGGCCGGTCTACTAGCCGATGACCTTCGCCAGAACCTGCAAAAAATCGCTCACCACGGCCACCGGGCCAGTGGCATCGTGCGGGGGATGCTTGAACACTCCCGCCCCAGCAGTGGCGAACGCCACCCTACCGACCTCAACGCCCTCTGCGGGGAGTACCTGCGGCTGGCCTATCAGGACCAACGCGTCAAAAACAAAGAATTTACTTGTGAGCTAATTACCGACTTCGACCTGGCTTTGCCCAGAATCGAGGTGGTTTCGCAGGACATTGGGCGGGTACTGCTGAACCTCTACAAAAATGCTTTTTACGCTGTTTCCGAGAGGCAAAAAATAGCGATTACTGGCTACCAGCCTACCGTTAGCGTGCTAACAAAACGAGTTGATAACCAGATTTTACTAACGATCAGCGACAACGGTACAGGCATTCCTGATACGGTGAAGACCAAGATTTTCCAACCCTTTTTTACCACCAAACCCACCGGCGAAGGCACAGGTCTGGGGCTGAGTTTGAGTTATGACATCGTGACTAAAGGGCATGGCGGCACGTTGGAAATGGAGAGTGTAGAGGGCGAGGGGACAACCTTTGTAGTGCGGTTACCTTACTGACGCTCAAATGCTGGTTAGTTCAATTCAGAAACCGGCTTTTTAGCTCCGGCGTGGGGATCATGCAGGCATCTTTCTTGCCGAACACCCGGTAACGGTTCCGGGCCACGAGTCGGTATACGGCGTCGCGGATGAACCGGGGAAAAATCATAAATCCATACAGCAGCGACATGGCCCCACCCATATCCCGCGCTACGCGCAACGCCGCCGTCGATTCGGTATAAAACTGCCCGTCTTTCACGTACACGAACGAGTCGAACTGGGTGGTTGAGAGGCCAAACTGCCGCAACAACGCCTGCCCGGCGTCAGATTGCAGCGCCGCAAACCGGAACCGCCCCGCCCCATCGTGCCGGATCACAAATTGTACCACGCCATTGCAGAGGTTACAGACACCGTCGAAGAGGAGAATTGGCTGGTCGGTCGTCATTGGCCGATGTGGTTAATCATAAACTGATCGATGCTGCGGAGTACCACAATGAGCAGCACCACAATACCTACGAACTTAAGCCGTTCGGTCCAGGTGACGTTTTCGAGTGGAGGCAGGCGATGCCACATCTCCCGGATGATGCGTTGTAGCTTTTCGCGGTTGGCAAACAGCACAAACAACAGCAGCGCAAAATAGAAGCTCGCACTCGCCAACGCGCCCACCGGTACGTCAAACACAAGGTCGAACACAATGATATTCAGCAGCACGGGAATCAGAATGGCGATGCCGAAAAGCTTGGTGCGTTCCAGAAGCAGCAGGAAAGCCCCCACCACCTGCGACAGCCCCACAAACGCGATGTAAACCGTCGAATGACCCATAAACGTCCAGGCCAGTTCGAAACTGCTGACCTCAGCAATCGTTTTACGGGCGAGGCCGGGGGGCAGGTGACCTTCCCTATAAAACTGCCCGCCCAGCAGCTTACCTAATCCGTAGGCAGTGAGCGTAAAAAAAACGTACCACCGGGCCGCCAATTCGAGGAAAGGAACAGATTTACGTAGCATAGCCTATGCTGTTTTTCAATAATCCACTTCCAGCCCCAATACCTGACGAAGCTGGTGGAGGGCGGGGTTCTTGTCAGCGAGGTGGTTATACTTATCCTGGGGCGAATAGAGCATCTTTTTCGTCTCCACCATCACCACTTCATGCTCAATC
>JBBQUC010000456.1:0-3967 GCA_038212815.1 Cytophagales bacterium | reverse complement strand
GGAGTAAAGCGAATGGACTACCTGTTTGCGTTTGGTGTAAGGACTAATGACCAGCGCGGGCGAGCGGTGCGCGTCCACATGGTCAGCCCCGTTCTGAGCATCGTCTTCCAGCACAAACACCACCGAGGTATTCCAGATGGGGCTTTTGGAGAGGTACTCCACAAACCGGCCTACGGCCAGGTCATTGTCGGCAACGTGGGCGAGGGGGGTAGGTGCCCCACGTCTGGCTCCGCTGGTGTGGTCGTTACCCAGCCGCAGGGTATTGAAACTTGGTACAGCCTTGGCAACCAGCAGACTATCGAAATCTTTTTTCCAGACCTCTACCCGGTCGATGTCTTTGATCCGCAGATCATAGTCAGGGTAGTTGAGGGATACATGCCCGTATAACGCCCGGTTTTTGCGGGATGCGTATGCCTTAAACTCGCCATAGCTGCGGTAGCTTACGTTTGCCCGCTGGCAGTAATCCCAGATAAACCCTTTTTTAGGGAAAGCTGCCGGACGGCTGCCTTCAAAGTCGTAGGTACCTCCGCGCCCGCCGTAGCTGGTGGGCCATACTTTCTCCACATAGTCGGTGGCGTTGGCGGCTGTACTCCAGTTATGCCCATCAGCTCTTACTTATGCATCGACATAAAAGTTGTCGAGCAGTACAAACTCGCGGGCCAGAGCATGCTGGTTGGGCGTGATTTTTTCAGGGAAGAGGCAGAGCGTCGAATCGCCGTTGCCTGCGGCTATATCGCCAAATACCTGGTCGTAGGTGCGGTTTTCTTTAATAATGTAAAACACGTGTTTAATGGGCGAGGTCTCCCCTACCCGGCGCGGAATGGGGTTATTCTCTTCACCCAGCGATACCGTTTCACGGTCTTTGGTGTAGGGCGTGTTGACATATACCTGTTTGGATAAAGTCAGCAACTCGGCGGCTTCGGGCAGGGTAAACAGCGAGAGCGTGCCTTTAAACATGGAGCCGCTGTACTGCGAATCATCGGGTCGGCCTTTATACGGGTTTGGCCCTCTGGGGTTGGGTCGCGAAGCATAACCCTTCCCGTTGGCCACCCACACCGTTGACCCAATTACTTTCACAGCGGTTGGATACCAGCCCGTGGGGATAAACCCGGTTGACATCGACTGACCCGGCTTGCTTACATCGAACACAGCCAGGCAGTTGTTATCGGCATTCGCTACCAATAGTGTTTTCTGGTCGGTGGTGAGGGCCAGGCCGTTGGGCGTACTACCCGCCGGAGCATCAGGAAAGAGGGCTGTATTCAGCGATTCGAGTACTTTGTGTGCCTTAACGTCGATGACCGATACGCTGTTGTCGTTGCTACAGGCCACATAAAGGGTTTTTCCATCACGGCTCAGCACCAGGTCATTGGGGTGGCTGCCTGTGGGGATACTGGCCGTGATGAGGTAGGTAGTGGGGTCAACGATCAGCACCTGATCGCCCCCCCAGAGTGATATGTATAACTCGTCGTTTTTAGCGGAGTAGAGGCAGGTATAGGCTTCGGCGGGCAGCGGCACCCGTTTGGTTACGCTCTTGTTCACTACATCGCAAACGTAGAGGGCACTGTCTTCTTTGGTCACCACAAACAGGGTGTTGCCCGTACCATTCAGGTCAAGGCCGGTTGGCCAGATGCGCGTAGGCATGGGTTTGCCCAGCGCAATGCTGTCGGCCAGAGCCAGTTGACCGTTGAGGGTTGAGTAGATCAGCACCCGGTTATCATTCCCACCGGTGGCAAAGAGCCATTCCCCGTCGTGGCTGAACTGCAAACCCAGCCACGCTTTTGGCACCGTTATCTGGCTAAGCATCTTCTCATTTACCGCATCGAAAAGCTGAATAGTCTGTTTACTCTGGCCATTATTGGTGACAGCCACCCGGTTTTTATCGGGCGATACCACCAGGTTGAGGGGTAAATCGCCGAGGGGTAAGGAGCGGCCAATTGGGGTCACGCTCCAGCCATTGGGTAAGTGTATGGGCGGCACCAGAAACTTATTTTGGGCGTATCCTGTAGCAGCCAGTAGGCAGAAAAAAAAGATAAGTAAAGTACGATTCATGGTCAGGGCGTTTAACGCCTAAAAGTACGGACTTACCGTGAAAATCAGAAGCCTTCCCCGTCGTGACCCGGCGATTTTTCAGGCTACTTCTTTATACTGCATCCGGTAGAGGTTGGCGTAGAAGCCCTCGTGCTGCAACAACTCCTCGTGGTTGCCCTGCTCCATAATCTGCCCTTTATCGACCACAATGATGTTATTGGCTTTCTGGATGGTGCTGAGCCGGTGGGCAATCACAATGGCGGTGCGGCCCCGCATCAGTTTACCAATGGCCTCCTGAATCATCTCTTCCGTTTCGGTATCGACCGAGGAGGTAGCTTCATCCAGCACAATAATTTTGGGGTCATGCACCATCGCCCGCACAAACGAGATTAGTTGCCGCTGCCCTACCGACAGGGTAGCCCCGCGTTCCATTACGTTATAGTCGTAGCCCCCCGGTAGCCGCTCGATGAAGTCATGCACGCCCACCAGTTGGGCCGCTTCGATGATTTTAGCGCGGCTGATGGTTGGGTCGCCCAGGGTAATGTTGTTTTCGATGGTATCAGAAAACAGAAACACATCCTGAAGTACTACGCCGATATTATTCCGCAGGGCCGCCAGTTCGTACTGGTGAATATCCACCCCATCGACGGTAATCTGGCCTTTATTAATGTCGTAAAACCGGCTCAGCAGGTTGATAATCGAGGATTTGCCCGCGCCGGTGGCTCCCACAAACGCCACGGTTTCGCCCGCATTTACGGTAAACGAAACGTCTTTGAGTACGTACTCCTCATTGGTATAGGCAAACCACACGTTACTAAACTGCACATCGCCCCGAATGGTGGCTGGTTTGTAACTGCCGCTGTTGGCGGTGTACTCCTCACTGTCGAGGAGCTTCAGAATCCGGTCGGCGCTGACAATGCCCATTTGCAGGGTGTTGAACCGGTCGGCCAGCATACGAATGGGCCTGAAGAACAGGTTGATAAACATGACAAAGGCCGTTACCGTGCCAAACGACACATCGGAAGCCAGAATCTCGCGGGCACCGTACCACACCACCAGCCCTGTTCCTGCCGCCGACAGAATATCGGCCACGGGGAAGTAAATGGAGTAATACCAGATGGAGCGGATATTGGCATCGCGGTGGGTTTGATTGATGGCCTGAAACTTCTCGCTCTCGGTTTTTTCGGACCCAAAAATCTGCACGATGTTCATACCCGTGATGTGTTCCTGCACAAAGGAGTTCAGGTTCGCCACCGCCGAGCGAACCTCGTTGAACGAAGCCTTGATCTTCTCTTTAAAAATATACGTGCTGAACAACATAAGCGGCACCATCGACAGGCTGATGGCGGCCAACCGCCAGTCGGTCCAGACCATCACGCCAATAATCAGCACCAGTTGAAGCATATCGCCGGCAATGGCGGCCATGCCTTCGCTGAACACATCGGCCAGCGTTTCCACGTCGGAGATAGTACGGGTAACCAGGCGACCAATGGGCGTATTATCGAAGAATTTGAGCCGTAGATGCAGGATTTTCTGGTACAACTGCACCCGAATATCACGAATGACCTGCTGCCCCAGCCAACCCGACAGGTACGTGTTTAGAAACTGCATGACCCCCTGCACCAGCAGTACGCCAATCATCATCAGCAGCATCCGGGTAAGGCCAGGATAGTCGCCAGAGCCAATTTTCTGGTCGATGGTGTAGCGAATGAGGAGCGGGGTAATGGGCGATAAGGATGCCGCGATCAGAATAATGAATACCAGCAGGTAAAACTTATTCTGATACGGTTTAACAAAGGCGTAGAGCCGCCGAAGCGTGACTAAATCAAAAATCTGACCGGCATTTTTTTGTTCTTCTTGCACAACAATGGAGAGAGGTATGTGGCGAGGTAACAGCGAAAGCGCATTTTTGGTTTGGGATTGCCCAGTAGCGGGCTAT
>JBBQUC010000455.1:0-3973 GCA_038212815.1 Cytophagales bacterium | reverse complement strand
CGTGCTGCCTGCTGATGCCACTTATTTTCCATTGGTGTCGGGGCAGTACCGGGTCTATACCGTGCAGGAGGAGCGCAGTGCTGGAAATGTGGTGGCTCCGGTAGTGCACTACCAGCTAAAAGAAGTACTTGGCGCAGCCTATACCGATGCCACCGGACAAGTGGCCTACCGGCTGCTGCGTTACCGCCGACCTACCGATACCCAACCCTGGCAAGTCGATTCAGTATGGTCGGTTCGGCAAACTCCCGATGCCATTGTACAGACAGAAAGTGGCCGGGCCTATATCAAACTGGCCTTTCCACTGGCGCAGGGCAGCCGCTGGAATGGCAACGGCCTGAACATTGGCAACCCGGAATATTACGAGATTACCGCCAAAAATAAGGCCTACCGCTTGTTTGAAACCACTTATCCCGAAACGGTGATGGTTTTGCAACAAAACGATTCGACACTCGTTTCGCTCAATAGGCGCATAGAAGTCTATGCGCGGCAGGTAGGCCTGGTCTATCGCGATGCCGTGCAGACGAGCTACTGTACCGCATCGCCGGGTTGTATAGGTCGGGCTATTGCCGAATTTCATCTTCGCCGAACGTATCAATTACTGCACTATGGTCAGGAATAAACGCCTACTGCTTTTTTGTTTGCTGGGCTGGATTGGCGGCCTGTCGGCTGGTTATGGGCAGGCGGCTCCTAAATACCTTATTTTGTTGAAAGACAAGGCCAACTCACCCTATACTATTACCAAACCCGACCCGTTTTTGTCGCCACGGGCCATTCAGCGTCGGCAACGACAGGGTATTGCCGTTCGGGAACGCGATTTACCCGTTAACCCGACTTATGTAGCGGGCATCCGTCAGGCCGGGGCTACCGTGCTTTTCACCTCGCGCTGGGCCAATGCTGTACTAGTTACTGCCACCGAGGCTGTATTGGCCACTGTAAAAGCCTTGCCATATGTGCAGGGGGTCGAGTTCAACGGCCCGCTCAGCAATGCCCGGCTGGCGGCTCCCCGAACAGCCACCCGCCTGGGTAAACTAGGGCAAATTGCCGAGTTGCCTTACGGCTCCTCGCGGGAGCAGGTTGCTCAACTCGGTGCCGACATCATGCACAATCAGGGGTATCACGGCGAGGGTATGCTGATTGGTGTGCTGGACGATGGGTTTGTCAATGCCAATAAAGTGCCCTATTTGCAAACCCTCTTTGCCGAAAAACGGGTGGTAGGCACCTACGATTTTGCCGACCGGGAGACCAACGTGTATAATGATGGTTCGCATGGCCTGAATGTACTCTCGACTATGGCCGGGCAACTCGATAATCAGCTCTATGGCACTGCCTATAAAGCCTCGTACCTGCTGCTGCGTACGGAGGTTGATGCCACTGAAACCCCGCAGGAAGAAGCGTACTGGCTGCTGGGAGCTGAATATGCTGATAGCGTGGGGGTAGATGTGATCAACTCCTCGCTGGGTTATACCACCTTCGATGAACTGCCCTCGGCCAGCCATACCTACGCCGACCTGACGGGGAGTAAAACCCTGGTAAGCCGGGCTGCAGGCTGGGCCGCCGACGCGGGGATTGTGGTGGTGGTAGCCGCTGGAAATGAGGGTGCCGACCCCTGGAAATACATTAGTGCTCCCGCCGATGCCCCCAACGTGCTGGCCATTGCCGCTGTAAACCGGGTAGGGGTGCGGGGGTATTTCTCATCGTTCGGCCCCTCGGCCGATGGGCGGATTAAGCCCGATTTAGCAGCAACGGGAGTTACCACCGTTATTGGTGATGTTAATGGCAATATTACTACAAGTAACGGCACCTCCTTTGCTTCGCCTTTGGTGGCGGGGTTGGCCGCTGGTTTCTGGCAGGCATTCCCCAATCTAACGGCTCTAGAGGTGCTGGATGCGTTGCGGAAGTCGGGTAGTCAGGCCGACAAACCTGATTTTTCGCTCGGTTACGGCATCCCGAATTTTGAGCGGGCCGCTGCGCTGGCCAAAAAAGTGGTGATTTTGGCTACAGTTGAAGCCAAACCCCTGCGAGCTTTTCCGAATCCGTTTACGGCTAACGATCACCTGCGAATCCAGGGACTGGAAGTTGAGCCTGCGCAGCCCGCCGAAGCTACCCTAACCGACCTAGCTGGTCGAATTTTGTTTAGCCAGCCAATGGGCAGCGACGCTCATCTACCGCGTTCCGTCACTGAACGGCTCGCTCCCGGTTTTTATTGCCTGACAATCAACACTAATAGCGTCCGGCACACCCTGAAACTTCTGAAGCAATAAGTTATCCCGGACTTCACTGGGATAACTTACATATTGCCATGTATCAACTTTCTGTTATCCAGGGCGACATTACCAAACTGGCTGTCGATGCAATTGTGAATGCAGCAAACAGCAGTTTGTTAGGCGGGGGCGGGGTTGATGGAGCCATTCATCGGGCGGCCGGGCCAGACCTTATTTTTGAATGCCGCCTGCTGCACGGCTGCAAAACCGGCAATGCCAAACTCACCAAAGGCTACCGATTACCCGCCCGGTACATCATTCATACCGTTGGCCCGGTTTGGCGCGGAGGGCAGGCGGGCGAGCCAGAATTGTTGACGAGTTGCTACCGCCGTTCACTGGAAATTGCCACTGCCCATGGTCTAGCCAGTATTGCTTTTCCTAATATTAGCACCGGCATTTACGGCTACCCCAAACCCCAGGCTTGCCACATAGCGATCAGCACCGTCCGGCAGTTTCTGGAACAACCCACCTCAATAAAGGAGGTCATTTTTGTCTGCTTCGATGCGGAGAATTATGAACTGTATAAGCAGGAAGTGTAATGTAATTTCGGCTGTTAATAAGGTTCACCCGCCACTTTCCTGACGAGCCGTAATACTGATTCTTCATTCGTGTAGGCCGCTATATCCACAAGGTCAATCCACTGGATAGCATTGGTTTCGTCTGAATGGATGAAGGGTTCGCTGGGGTTGGCTTCGAGCAGAAACCGGATGTCGTAATCCAGATGTTCGGGGAGGTTGGCTCGCGCCGGAATGGGATGAATATCCACATCGAACAGGGTGGGAGACAGCAGCCGCAATGAGGTCAGGCCGGTTTCTTCCTGGGCTTCGCGCAGGGCTACCCCCGCCACATCAGGATCGCCGTCGGCATGGCCACCGGGTTGTAGCCACCGGGCAAGTTTACGGTGGTGAATCAGCACGGTTTGCGTGCGGGCGGGGTTCATAATCCAGGCCGAGCCGGTAATGTGACCAACCATCAGGCTGCGGTCGAAGCAATCGGGGTGAGCATCGACAAAGGCAAAGGTGCGGGTCAGCATCTGGGCTTCGGTAGGGTCGAAAGGGGCGTGCTGTTGCAGCAACAGGCGCAAAGGTTGGCGGTGCATAGTGCGTTTGTCCGAAAAATAGGCCAATTTCGTCCTGTTTTCCGTAAACACCCAACAAAAATCAAGTCATGCAAAAAATCACGATTAAGGTTGCCGGTTTATTGCTGGTAGCCAACCTGGCTACCGCCCAGATCAAATTGCCCTCGCCAAGTCCGTCGGCAACCATCATGCAAACGGTAGGTGCCACCGATTTCACCGTCAAGTACTCGCGGCCCAGCCTGAAAGGGCGTACTCCCTTTACCGATGCCTTTGTGCCGACTGGTAAAGTATGGCGCACCGGGGCCAATGGAGCCACTGCCTTCACGACCTCGACGGATGTGATGGTGAATGGCAAAACCCTGTCGGCGGGTTCGTATGCCGTGCTGTCTATTCCAGCGCAGGAGGAGTGGACGCTCATTTTCAGTAAGAACCAGACCGTAACCGAAGCAACCTATAAAGCGGATGATGATGCGTTGCGGGTGCCCATCAAGGCTATGGCGGGGGGTGAAAAAATAGAGTCGTTTACCATTAATTTCAGCGACCTGACCGACAGTACCGCCAAACTGAACCTGATGTGGGGCACCAGGAAAGCCGCTGCTGACCTGATGGTGAATACTAGTGCTAACGCGGCTGC
>JBBQUC010000454.1:0-4032 GCA_038212815.1 Cytophagales bacterium | reverse complement strand
CTCATCGACCATGACCGACTGAAACCGCCGTTCCAGTGCTTTATCTTTCTCAATGTACTTCTGATACTCTTTCAGCGTGGTGGCTCCAATGGTGTGCAACTCGCCCCTGGAGAGGGCTGGTTTCAGCAGGTTGGCAGCATCCATAGCCCCCTCGCCCCCGGCACCCGCACCAATGAGGGTGTGAATCTCATCGATGAACAGGATAATCTGACCATCCGAGTCGGTCACCTCTTTGATAACCGACTTCAGCCGCTCTTCAAACTCGCCTTTATATTTGGCCCCGGCAATGAGCAGGCCCATGTCTAAAGAGACCAGCGTTTTAGATTTAAGGTTCTCCGGCACATCACCCGATACAATCCGCTGCGCCAGGCCCTCCACAATAGCCGTTTTACCCACCCCCGGCTCACCGAGCAGAATGGGATTATTTTTTGTTCGGCGACTCAGGATTTGTAGCACCCGCCTGATTTCTTCATCGCGACCAATAACTGGGTCAATTTTGCCGGTGCGGGCGCGGTCATTCAGGTTCACGCTGTACCGATCTAAGGAGCGGTACTTGGCTTCAGCATTCGGGTCTTTCACTTTAGTATCTTTTCCACGTAATTCGTTGATTCCCAGTTTCAGGGTTTTGTCAGTAAACCCTACATCTTTGAGTAGCGTGGCTATGGCATCTTTACCGCCAATCAGCCCCAGCAGCAGCAGTTCAACGCTGACATACTCATCGCCGAACTCCTTGAGCAGGCTGGTAGCCCGGCTCATGGCACCGTTCAGGTCATTGCTCACATAGACGTTAGTTTCGCCCCCGGCACTAACCGATACCTTGGGGTAACCAGTGATGATAGCATCGAGAGCCAGAGTCAGGCGGCTTTCATTTACGCCTGCTTTTTTAGACAGGAACCCAATGGTGTTCGGGTCTTCATCTAAAATTGCTTTTAGTACATGCCCCGTTTCAACCGCCTGTTGGCCGTTGCCCTGCGCCATTTGCGCAGCGTGTTGGATCACCTCCTGCGCTTTTATCGTGTAATTCTTAAAGTCCATGATAGTTAGGTAATTACTGACTACTAACAATTCTCGCGCCAATTGGGTTTTACGGACATTTTGGCGGGAAAAATAACCAAAACCAGGTTAATCGCGTCAGAATGGCGGCTAGTAGCGCATCTGTACGACCAATACCCTGACTCATTTCAACAACACAAAAAAGCCCTCCAACTTGTTGGAGGGCTTCTCTTTGGGTGGTGATCCGGCTGGGATTCGAACCCAGGACCCATACATTAAAAGTGTATTGCTCTACCAGCTGAGCTACCAGATCAGTCCGCTGCGGCTGTTGTACCGTTTTGGGACTGCAAAAGTAGGAAATCATTCACCAAATCGCAAATGGCTATTTATTATTTTTCATTTGTGCTACCAACGTAATGGCCTCTACAGCCTCGCGCACATCGTGTACCCGCAACACAGCCGCGCCATACAACAGGGCAACGGTGTTCAAAACCGTAGTGCCGTTTAGCGACTCGTCAGCACTGATATTCAGCGTTTTCCAGATGGTGGTTTTGCGCGAGAGGCCCACTAACAATGGCTCATCGAAAAGCGAGAAATCAGCCAGGCGATTCAATAAGGCAAAATTTTGGGCCGGGGTTTTAGCAAATCCAAACCCAGGATCAATCAAGACATCTTTCTGGCCCAATGCCCGCAATTTAGCCAGTTGCCCCGCCAATTCGTCCATTACCTCCAGGGCCACATCGGTATAGTTTGCCAGCGACTGCATGGTTTGGGGGGTACCGCGCAGGTGCATCAGCACATAGGGAACTCGCAGCCCGGCAACGGTGGCAAACATGGCTTCGTCGAGGGTGCCACCCGCCACATCGTTTACCATACAGGCACCCACGCCAACAGCCTGCCGCGCCACCGAAGCCCGGAATGTATCCACCGAAATCAGCGCATCAGGAAACTGACTCAGTATCGCATCAATAACGGGCAACACCCGGTCGGCTTCTTCGGCAGGGCTAACCGGGGCCGCACCAGGGCGGGTCGAGTAGCCGCCTACGTCTAAGAAAGTTGCCCCCTCGGTTAGCATTTGCGCGGCCCGGTCAACGGCCTGCTCCAGTCCCGTTCGGCTCCCGCTATAGAACGAATCAGGCGTGATATTCAGGATACCCATGACCTTCGGTTGGCTTAAATCAATGAGTCTCCCCCGGCAGTTCAGCGTTTTTTTCGTAATTTTCAACTTTGAAACAGGTTTACATCAACTGCAATACGGTTTAATGTCACAAACAGAATCCCAATATCGTCAGGTAATTCAACGTTGTCAGGATTTGTTCCTGAAAAAAAATCAGGACTACGGCACCGCCTGGCGCATCCTGCGGCTGTTAAGCATCACCGACCAGATTTTTATCAAGGCGCAGCGCATCCGAACCCTACAGGAAACAGGCATCAACCGCGTGGGTGAGGGCATCGAACCCGAATTTGTCGGCATCATCAACTACTGCGTCATGGCTCTGATACAGATGCAGTTAGCGGGCGATAAACGTACGGATATACCGCCTGATGAGTTAAAAAATTTATATGATGGGCAGATAGACCGCGTAATGGGCTTGCTTTTTGCCAAGAACCATGATTATGGCGAAGCGTGGCGGGATATGCGGGTCAGTTCGATGACCGATATTATTCTGATGAAGCTCCTCCGTACCAAGCAGATTGAAGATAACCAGGGCAATACTCTCGTTTCTGAAGGTGTGGAAGCCAATTATATGGATATGATTAATTACGCTGTTTTTTGTCTGATTAAACTGACCAACTAACATTTGTTTTGTACGGACGGACTATAGTCCGCAATACCCATGAATCCTGTAACCCAGCCCAAAATTAAAACCGGCACGCCCGGTGTTCTCATTGCCGCTCGCATTGCCCGCATTCTGGTCGGCCTCATCTTTATCGTTTCTGGCCTCATCAAGATGAATGACCCGGTGGGTACTCAAATCAAGATGGAGGAATATTTTGAGGTCTTCGCGCAGGACTTACCCCTGCTCAGTGGCTTCTTTATGAGCTTTGTCCCGTACATGCTCTATTTTTCGGTGCTAATGTGTGCGGCAGAGGTGGTGCTGGGTGTAGCTTTGCTGGTGTCTTACCGCCCCAAGCTCACTACCTGGTTGCTGCTGCTACTAGTCACCTTTTTCACCTTCCTTACGTTCTACTCAGCCTACTTCAACCGGGTTACCGATTGTGGCTGCTTTGGTGAAGCCTTTAAGCTGAAGCCCTGGACATCGTTTGGCAAAGATATTTTTCTGATGGTGCTGATTCTGTTCATTATCGGTCACCGCAACCGCCTGCGCCGGGCCAATACAGGCTGGGTAGTGGTGCTGGCTACAGTACTGTCTATCGGGCTGGGCGTTTGGGCCATTCAGTACCTGTCGCCACTGGATTTACTGCCCTATGCCGTTGGCAAGAATATTCCGGCCCAAATGAAGCCTTCGGAGCCGCTGCGCTACAAATACATTATGGAAAAGGACGGTAAAGAAAGTGAGTTTACCACCTACCCTACCGACACCACCTATAAATTTAAGGAGATGGTGATTCTGAACGAGAAGGCCAAGCCTAAAATTACCGATTACCGCGTGTGGGACGATACAGGCGATTTTACCCAGCAGACCTTCACGGGCAACAAACTGTTTGTCATCATTAAAGATACTCAACACATCGATGCGGGTAGCCTACCCGCTATCCGGTCGCTGGTCAACAGCCTCAAAGGCAGTTCAGTTACGCCTTACCTGCTTACCTCCGTCAGCGATGAGGAGATCAAGGCCTTCAAAACTGAGTATCAGTTTGACCTGCCTACCTACAAAACCGACGCAACCGTGCTAAAAACCATTATGCGGGCCAACCCCGGCACCTGGCTGCTGAGTAATGGCACGGTTAAAGGCAAATGGCACTATAATTCAACCCCAACCCGGGAGAGAATTAGGGAATTAGTGAAGGAGTGATTCACCAATTCCCTATGAAAAACATCTTCCTCATCGGTATGCCCTCATCGGGCAAGAGTAC
>JBBQUC010000453.1:0-4033 GCA_038212815.1 Cytophagales bacterium | reverse complement strand
ATTGATGCCCCTTGGCCTCGCAGGGAAGATACGGAGTAGCGTACTGCCCGCTGCCGCAAATTCTTTGGCCGCGAACGTGTACCGCCAAAATCCGAAACTCAGTTCACTTACTGCTTTGTCATGCGTATACCTGTGTCCCAGATTGATCAAGACCGACAACACATTCTGTCTGGACTGGAAACCGCCTCTCGCTAACGTCGGACTTGATAAGAAACCACTAGCACCTGATTCGGCCTGTAGCCATTCCGTTGACCCATTTCTCACCGAAAATTGGTTTTTGTAGTGATTATCGATGGCATTGCGCAGCGTTACCTCAAACATGCACAGAACAGCAAACAGCTTAGACGATAACCGGATATTGGCTACATACAGTTGGTCGGCACGGTTATGATCACCGCCACAGGCAGCTATGTATCGATTGATACGCGGCGTCGAAACTGCTTGTTCAAGGATAGTCATTCTGCTCATAGCCAACCTGTTACGGGTGAATTTTGAAATGGCTTAAAAACACTCTACATTTGCCCCAGTATTCCCGGTTGCCGCTGGCCGAAAGGCCATGCTTCCGGGTTTTGTTTTTCAGGCCACTCCCAACTTCTTTTTAAGTTTACGTAAGATGGCTTCGACTATGATGAAGTCATCTTCATCTCGTACTTTGTGAGTTGAATTCATATCTGGCCCAATTATCTTAAGTATGTACCCTTCCCCATCAAACTCTCTGATGCTTTGAAGTTGTTGCTGGACAGGGGTTATATCTTGGTAAAGGACAATACGGTCGTCCTCAGCTTTATTGGTCTTTGGCTCATCTTGATGGTTTACGACTTCAACATCCTGGGCCTTTATATTCTCTGCAAACCTGTTCTCAATGAGAAGACCAGCGAACTTGGCACCTTCTATTATATAGCCAGTCACCCTTGACGACACACTTTTATCTACTTCATACTCTCTGATGAGCATTCGTTCAAGAATATCAACGGGCAATTCTTTTCCCTTGAATTTGTCATAAATTTTGCGATATAGAAGAGGAACCAGGAATGCACTTTGCATATACTCCTGTCTCTCGGTCTCGTTGTAGGATAGCTTTATTTTGCTGTAAAGCTCAGTCACTGTTAATGTTTCTGATCTAGATGTTACCAATCCATGCTTGACGGCTGCACCTACTAGAGCGTTAAATGCTCCGTTCTTGTTTCCCCCTTTGTAGTTTAGCTTGTCAGCACAAGTATTGGTGTTGCAGTCACCCCCCAAAGTGTTTACTGCATCTGCTAAACTAAGTGCGTTTTTGAAAGAAGCGCGCGGGTACTCTAGTTGCTTTGGCATTGGGTCTGAGAATTATGCCCAAATCTATGACTACAATGAGCTAAAAACAAAAAAAGCTATAGAAATTCTATAGCTCTTTTGTTTTTAGCTCATTGTAGCACTCTGATTATCAATGACTTATTTCAAATAATATTTAAAAAAGCTATAAAGGCGTCTGTACGTTTATAGCTGATTAGCCAATTCCATTGCCAGAAACTTACCGGTGTGGCTGCCTTTAGCTTTAGCGACTTTTTCGGGGGTACCTTCGGCGATGATGAAGCCACCTTTATTGCCGCCTTCCGGGCCGAGGTCGATTACATAATCAGATACCTTGATCACGTCCATATTATGCTCGATCACCAGGACGGTGTTGCCTTTGTCGACAAGCTTGTTGAGCACACCCAGCAGCAGGGCAATGTCCTGGAAATGAAGGCCCGTGGTGGGTTCGTCCAGAATGTATAACGTCTTACCGGTATCCTTTTTCGATAGCTCTTCTGCAAGTTTCACGCGTTGGGCTTCGCCGCCCGAAAGCGTCGTAGCGTGTTGGCCGAGGGTGATGTAGCCAAGACCTACGTCGCTCAGTGTCTGCACTTTGCGCAAGATTCGGGGTTGGCTGGCGAAGAAGTCGAGTGCCTGCTCCACAGTCATGTCGAGCACGTCGGCGATGGATTTACCTTTGAAACGAACCTCCAGCGTTTCGCGGTTGAAGCGTTTGCCTTTGCAGGTTTCGCAGGGCACGTGTACGTCGGGCAGGAACTCCATCTCGATCTTTTTCATGCCCGCGCCTTCGCAATCTTCACACCGACCGCCTTTCACGTTGAACGAAAAACGGCCCGGCTTATAACCCCGAATTTTGGCTTCGGCCAGTTCGGCGAAGAGGGTGCGTATCTCCGAAAACATGCCCGTATACGTGGCGGGGTTCGAGCGGGGCGTGCGGCCAATGGGCGATTGGTCCACCTCAATCACCTTGTCCACATGCTCCAGGCCTTCTACGGTTTTGTAGGGCATCGGCTCACGCTTCGACTTATAGAAGTACTGATTAAGGATCGGAAACAGTGTATCATGCACCAGCGACGATTTGCCACTGCCCGACACGCCCGTGATACTCACCATACGGCCCAACGGTAGTTTCAGCGTCACGTTTTTGAGCGTATTGCCCGTGGCCCCTTTGATTAGCAGGAACTTACCGCTGCCCTTACGCCGCTCGTCGGGTACGCGAATGCCCTGCCTGCCGCTCAGGTAATCGGCAGTGGTGCCACCCCGGCTGATAAATTCGGGCGGGGTGCCATAGCCAACTACCTGCCCGCCGTGCCGCCCCGCGCCGGGACCAATGTCGAGCAGATAGTCCGATTCAAGCATCATGTCCTTGTCGTGTTCGACCACCAACACGGTGTTGCCCAGATCGCGCAGGTTCTTCAACGATTCAATCAGTTTGACGTTGTCACGTTGGTGCAAACCAATGCTTGGTTCGTCCATAATGTAGAGTACACCAACGAGTTGCGTACCAATCTGAGTCGCCAGCCGGATGCGTTGTGCTTCGCCGCCCGACAGTGTTTTCAGCGACCGGTCGAGCGTGAGGTAATCGAGGCCGATGTTGACCATGAAGCCAATACGCTTGCGAATTTCCTTCAAAATCTCCTTGCCGATGGTGTTCTGCCGGTCGGTCATGCGGCTTTCGATGCCCACAAACCACTCGGCGAGTTCCGAAATGTCCATCCGGGCCAGTTCGGCAATATTTTTATCGGCAATCTTGAAATAAAGCGATTCCTGTTTGAGTCGGAATCCGTTACAGGTAGGGCAGGGGTTGACCACCATAAAGTCGCGCAGCCAGTCCTGAATTTTATCGGAGCCGTTCTCCTGTTGCTGTTTCAGGAAGTTGATAATGCCCTGAAATTTGAACGGTCCGCCGCTGCGGTTGTACTCCTGACCAGTAATGCGTTTCGAGGGCACCTCCGCTTCTTCTTCCGTACCGTACATGAGCACATGGAGCAGTTCGGGCGGGTATTTGCTGACCGGGGTGGTCAGGTTCATTTTGTACTTTTTCAGGATGACCTCCACTTCTTTAAAAAACCATAGTTCTCGGTACTCACCCAGCGGGGCAATAGCTCCCCGGCTCACACTCAGCGACTTATCGGGAATAACGGAGTCTTCAGTGATCTCTTCCACTACGCCCAGACCCAGACAGGTGGGGCACCAGCCATAGGGCGAGTTGAACGAAAACGAGTTGGGCGACGGTTCGTCGTAGCTAATGCCCGACTCAGGGTCCATCAGGTTTTGCGAGAAGTAATGCAGTCTATCCTTCGCATCGAGCACCTGGATGGCCCCCTTACCCTGCTTCAACGCTGTCTGAATAGACTGACTCAGCCGAAACCGATCTTCCACCGAGGGCGCGAGCCGGTCAATCACGATTTCGATGTCGTGGACCTTATAGCGGTCCAGTTGCATCTTGGGCACGATGTCCTGTACCTCGCCGTCGACCCGCACTTTGGTGTAGCCGAGCTTGGCAATCTGCACGAACTGTTCGCGGTAGTGCCCCTTGCGGCCACGCACCACGGGGGCCAGAATGGTGGTTTTTTTGCCCAGATGCTGCCCCAGCAAGGTATCCACGATCTGATCCTGCGACTGTCGCACCATCTTCCGGCCCGTCACGTACGAGTATGCCTCGCCCGCACGGGCGTAGAGCAGCCGCAAAAAGTCGAAAATTTCGGTGGTGGTGCCGACGGTAGAACGGGGGTTTTTT
>JBBQUC010000452.1:0-4037 GCA_038212815.1 Cytophagales bacterium | reverse complement strand
GGTTACGCTGCATGAGTGTCCAGATAAAGCCAGTACGGGCATTTTCGGCCATCAGGATGATTGGCCCCTGGTCGATACCGAGGTAATCTCGATCAAACCAGCCCTGTGCGGTAGAGCCGTTGGCATAGGCCGATGGGTAGCGGTAGGTTGGATTAAACGCATCGCGAAACCCATACGGGCCGTATAGTTTCGCGCTATACTTGTTTTTCATAGCGCGCAGGGCGGGCAGGCAGATTTCGGGGGCGAAGGGAATAGACCCGCCAGCGGCTGTGGGTGCCAGAGTACCATCATCCACAATCTGCTGGGTGGCGGCTCCCCTGGCCCGGTATGAGAAGAACGCCCGGCCTGCCACGGTAGTGTCTTTGGGGCCGTCGCAGGCGGTTAGCCCCCAGATGGTGGGGCCGTAATCGAGCCAGTGAGCCGGGTTGGCTACACAATAGGCCCGATTAGCATAGGTTGCCCGGCGCGAGTTTTCGGCGTAGTCGATCCCTTTAGCAGCCATATAAGTGTCCTGAATCCCCCGGAAGTCGATCCAGGTGTGCGAGTACTAATGGCCGAAAAGGGGGTCGAAATTAACGTGGGTTTGCCCCTGAAAGGTGGCCCATTGGTAGCTATTTGTCCAGGCAGGCCATACCTCGGCCCCTACCGGATGCGTGGTCGACCCCAGGGCAAGTACATACAGCAGCATGGCTTCATTATACCCCGTCCAGTTACTGGCAATAAATCCGGTTTCGGGGTGCCAGCCCATTGAGACAACCGGTTGGCGATGCTGAAACCAGGCCCAGTCGGCCCGCCCATAAATCTGCTCGGCCAATTGGCGAATCTCAGCCTCGGCAGGGTCATTGCGGTCGAAATAGGTCTGCGCACTCAAAATACCAGCCAGCAGCAGGGCCGTGTCGATGGTAGACAGTTCCACCTGTTTAAACCGCTCACCCGTGTTCATATCCAGAAAGTGGTAGAAAAACCCGTTATAGCCCGCCACGCCCGTTGCCTTGTCTGACTGGGGGGCATTGGCAAAAAAGCGCAGGGTGGCAAGTGTCCGCTCTGTAGCCTGCTGGCGGGTAATATAGCCGCGCTCAACGCCCACCAGATAGGCCGTTAGCCCAAACCCAACGGCGGCAATGCTGCTGAACGAGGGCGACGGGGTGCGGTCAGGAATGAGACCATTTTGTGGGTTAGCCGTTTCCCAAAAATACCGGAACGTGTCGCGCTCCAGACTGTCCAGAAAGGCGTGGTCGGCGGGGGTTATGGTGTAAGCTGGCTGGGGCTGCGCCTGAACAATGCCGACAGTAAGAAGGAGAAAGAGTAGTGTCTTCATGCCGCATTCCTAGTTCAGATTCGGACTTTGAAACCCAAGCCCTTTCATCCCTTTTTTTACTTCTGGTGCACTCATAAACAGGTTCCAGAGGAGTTGCGACCGTTGGTTTTCAATCATAACGATGATCGGCCCCTGGTCGATGGCCAGAAACGAATCGGCGAACCAGCTATTTTTCAGGTTAAACGCATCCACAAACCCCCGGTCTTTCCAGAGTCTATCGCCTAGTTTATAGTAAAAAAACCGCAACGCCCGCATCGACTCGGTAGGAGTATACGGCATACTGGCCAGAGCCGCCGTGGGTGAGATGGTGCCGTTGTCGTTATTCGGCTCGTGGGCCGAGTAGCCGTTCTGCTCATCACTGGCGGTAAGACCCCAGCAGTCGGCACTATAGCCCGTAAACTGTTTAGGGTTGGTTTTGCAATAAGTGTAGTTAATGAGCGAGTGGGCGGTGTTTTGCTGCCAGTAATCAGCATAAGTGTCTTTCAGGTCGTGAGGGTTGATGCCCAGAAACGAATACTGCGAAAAGAACAGCGGGCCACCGTAGGCCGGGCCGAGGGGTAGTTTAATCCCGTAATAGCTGTTGCCATTGACCAACTTGCCGCCCTGCGCCCAACTGGCATCGTAAATCGCTTTAGAAATCGGGGCCGTGTTCGATGAAGCCGCCAGCACATAGGTAATCAAGGCTTCGTTCCAGCCCCGGATGGGCTGGTTCATGTCCCAGTTGTACGTAGGCGACCAGTGCCAGAATAGGTTATTCGAGGTGCCATCTTTGGTGAACCAACTCCACTCTACCCCATCCCAAAGCCCATTGATCGACTTGCGCAGCGCAATCTCGTCGGCGTTGGTAGGGCTGTTAAAATACTGTCGGGCGGTAAGCAACCCCTGCATCAGGTACGAGGTTTCGACCAGGTCGGCCCCGTCATCTTTCTGGCTGAACGGAATGGTAGCTCCCGTGGCTCCATTGAGCCAGTGTGGAAAGGCACCATGATACCGCTTGGCCGTACTAGTCAGGAAAGTGGTCATTTTCAGGAGCCGGGCCAGGCCATCCTGCCGACTGATGAAGTTACGGTTAATGGCCACCACAACAGCCATCACCCCAAACCCGGTACCGCCCGTCGTAACCACATCTCCCGACGAATTACGTTCGCGGGCCATGCCTGATACGGGATGACCAAAGTCCCAGAAATAGGTAAACGTCTGTTTTTGTACCAAATCGAGCAGGGCTTCATCGCTGATACGGGCAAACTTATCGGTACTGTCGAGGCCAGTGGTCAGGGTAATCCCAATAGTGGTATTCAATGCCGTTTTTTGTTGTGAGGTTAGCGTAGGCAGCACCTCCAGATTATAGACCGTAAGCTGGTTGAGTGGTTGTTGGGGGATTAGTGTCAGCAGCGTATCCTGCCCCGAATAGGTGTAGGTGAGCGGTACGGCCAGCCCGCTGGTCTTCTGCGTGAGCCGAACCGCCGTTGGCACCGATTCTTTTTGCAGCGGAGCCGAAAACGCCAGTGTAATGACGGGGTTTGATTTGACGTTCTGAAATGTCCGGTCGGCAGATGCCTGACCATCGACCTTCGCAGCTCTGAACAAAAACGATTCGGGTGGGGCAACAACGGCCTCTTTCTTTGGCTGGCAGGAAATTCCCAGCAGCAGCAGACTAAGAATAATGGGAATGCCTGTTAGTTTCATGAGTATTTGGGAGAAGACCAGAGTTAAATTCGGTTATATACTAGGCAAAAATGAAAGCAGTTGTGTTACCCGCTCCTGGAGGGCCTGAGCCGAGAGATTATCGCCTGCGAAGAGTTGCGAGCCGATGCCTACGCAATAAACGCCTGCGGCAAACCATTGTTGCAGGCTCTCGGCAGTGGGTTCTACCCCCCCGGTAACCATCAGCTTAAGGTGCGGCATTGGCCCACGGACGGCTTTAATAAATCCCGGCCCCACTACATTGCCCGGAAAAACCTTAACTAACTCAGCTCCCAGCAGCATAGCGGTATAAATTTCATTGAGGGTGGCGGCCCCCGGTACCCAGGCGGCACCCCGCTGCTGACAAACTTCAGCTACAGCAGGGGTCGTTACGGGCTGCACCAGAAAGTCGGCTCCCGCATCCAAAAACTCGGCAGCTTCATCAGCGGTCAGAATGGTGCCTGCACCAATAGCCATGTCGGGGCAGTGCTGGCGCACAAACGGAACCAGTTGGGCAAAAACGGCCAACGCCCCGGCCCCCCGGTTCGTATATTCAAACACCCGCATCCCACCAGTATAGCAGGCACCCACCAGTTGCTGTACGTAGGCTATATCCGCGTGATAAAATACGGGAACAATGGGATACTGGCGGCATTTGGCCAGTACATCGGCGGGGGAGAAGTGGGGCATTGGTGAGGGTTTCCAAACCTATAAGGTTTCCAAAATCTTATAGGTTGATAGGTTGATGATCAAAATCCGAAATAAGCCTTAGCATTGTTGTAGCAAATATTCTGCACTACCTGCCCGGTCCAGGCCATATCGTTGGGGAGTTCACCATTTTCAATGTCGTTGCCGAGCAGGTTGCACAGTACCCGCCGGAAATACTCGTGACGGGGGAAACTCAGAAACGAGCGCGAGTCGGTGAGCATCCCCACAAACCGGCTGAGCAGGCCCATATTCGAGAGGGCGTTCAATTGCTTTTCCATTCCGTCTTTCTGATCCAGAAACCACCAGCCGGAGCCAAACTGTAGTTTGC
>JBBQUC010000451.1:0-4043 GCA_038212815.1 Cytophagales bacterium | reverse complement strand
ATCAAGCCTGTTCTCAAACGAGTCAATCAATGGAAAGACCTCAAAAACTTCCGCAACCACATTCTCGCTCATAACTTACGTGTTGGTGAGGACTCTATCTTCGGATACGCCGACAAAAGTTTGGTTTACAATACACCCAGCACACTCTCAGAACTTAAACTACTCTGTGAACTGCTTTCGCTTATCACTCAAAACATTGGCGTTGAATTTCCAGAATTAGAACAACAACTTAACTATGCCGAAACTATCAACGACAAACTGACATTTCCGACCGGAGAGGTTGATTTTGACTCTGAGTTCAACCTCGTAGCAGAGCAAATAAAAGTACTGGGTTTAACGAGAACCCAGCAAACGGACCTTTCCGCATAGGCGCATCGTCGCCGTTCAGCGATGCAGACGATTCTAACGTCCCTTTGGTAAACAGTGGGTTTATCGCGTGGTTAGGCTTCGCGCTCGGTGGTATTCGGATAGTGTGTTGTTATCCGCTCCGCGTGGGGTAGCTTCCCGCTGACAGGATGCTCGCCCCCACGTCCAAGTGGGTCAGCCCAACCGGCAGGGGGTGTAAAGGTTTGAATTGCATTAGTTCAGGTGAGTTACCCCCACACCATCAACCCCCTGGGTCGTTGGGTGGAAAGTCAAAGTAGTTGCCGACAGGGCAGCGTCGGGGTGGCAAGTAGCGCGTCTCGGTTATTCGTGTTTATACTACCCCAATGACAGCTACACGTAGCCAACACCTTACAGCGCAAAATCATCCGGGTAGAAACCGCTGGAGCGGGACTTAACAACCTCGCCACCCGCTTCGACCTGCTTAATGAGGTCAAATTAGCCATCACCGAAGAGGGGGGCTGGTTTACCGTAAGTTTACCCCTGGTGCAGCAGCACTGACTGGCCGAGGTGGGGTTGCCAGTTTACCAACCATAAAATTGATGAGGCCATTGATGCTCAGGGCGATGAGAAAGGAGTTGGCAATGGAAAGTTGAGGCAGCAAAAAAGCTTGTAGAAACAGGAAGGTAGCAAATCCGAAAAACCCCATCACAAACCCCCGCAGCGTGGTAGCAACGGCACTGCTGCCCTGCAAATAATGGGTAAAAACGGCCAAAATAGTAGTAATAACCGGAAATGGGGTAACCATTCCACTCCAGGTTGGCCCGGCAAAAGCCGCTAATTTAGTAATACAGATTACAAAAAGGGTAGCCACCACCATGCGGATGGGTATATCGAAGGGCAACCGGCGGCCACCCGTTGGCTGGTGAGCAAGGGGCACCGGAAAATACCGCCAGCCCAGGGCAATGCTGCCAATGGCTACCCCATAGCTAACAAACAGGCTCAGGGCAAACACGTGTAGCCCCACTGCTACCGCACTATATACCCCATACGCGAACAGCAGCGTGACCACTCCGTTAAAATGAGGTGCTAACCGGGCGTAGGCGTAGCAAAAGCCGACCAGTGCTACCACTCCTACCAGCATTCCCGGAACCGCCTGCACGCCAAACGCCTTGCCCTGCTCAATCACAAAAAACAAGAGAATTGGCCCAGCGATCCACGGCATACTGGCGACTAACCCGCCAATCTGATTTCCCCATTTACGGCTGACGAGCGTCACTACCCCAATCACCAACGGCATGGTAATCAGTTTAATCAGAAGACTATTCATGCGGTGGGTTGGGTTAACACCTCATCGGTTATCTTGCCAATGTCGGTACTGATTTTCTGGATAAACTGGAGTTGCTCTTTTAGCAATTGCTCATCGGTGGTGAGGGCAACGGCAGCAAAAACGCCCCCACCGACTAACGGGCCAGGTGGTTTAGCTGGCCCCTCAAGCGGGAGTGGGGCATCGGTGGGTGCAGGCAGCGAGTCGGTAGCAGGAATAGGGTCGAGTTTACGGCGACTTTCGGAAAGCGCGGCCAGGGCACGCCGAACCAGGCGTAGTATTTCTTCCGAAGGCAGAGGTGGCGGCCCCTCCGACAGTCCCGACGCAATGGTGGCAATATTAGACGACAAAATGTGGTTTAGCACCACAAACTGGTGAATTTCGGTGTTATTACGCTGCCTGCTTTTCGGCTCGGAGGCCATCCGTTGAAAGGCCGTAGAGAGGTTAGCCGAACTGACATATACTTCTTTGCGAGCCAGGCGATACTCGGTGGTGCCAATGGGTTTACCCGCCAGCCCGTCGGCCAGGGTTTGTAGATAATGACTGTTGGCGTGTAGCACCGCCCGCATAAAATCGAGTATATGCTCCGACTCCCATTTCGGAAAGAGCAGGTAACTGGCCAGAAACGCAATGCCGGACCCAATCAGCGTATCAATAATGCGTTCCTCTACAATACCCAGAAATCCGGCACCCAGAAAATCGAACAGGATAAGCAAATAGGGGGTAAGCAGGGTAACCATTACCACATAGTTGGTACGCTGAAAGCTATACGCCCCAATCATCAGCACCAGCATAATGACAAAGAGCGCGGTTTTGTCGTGTACCAGCAGCAGCATGGCCGCTCCCAGCAGCCCACCCACCACCGTGCCAATACTGCGCTGGTAGTTACGCTCTTTGGTGAGGCTAAAGCCGGGCTTCAATATCACCACAATGGTGAGCAGTATCCAGTAGCTATGGTGACCATAATCGACCAGGTTAGCTACCACAAACCCGGTGAGGCAGGCCAGCATCACCCGAATGGCATGACGAAAGGTAGTGGAGGTGAACGTTAGGTTATCGCGCAGTATTTTGAGATCATAATCCTGATGCGATACAAAGCGGTCGTAGTCGGATTCAGTGGCGGGTGCTGAGCGGTTAACTGCCTCGTCCTCAAAGTAAACCAGCATATCGTTCAGCCGGTTGGTGAGGGTACGCAGGTTAATCAGAATCTTGCGCAGTACAAGAGTGCTACTGGCTTTGTCTTCTTCGCCAACCAGGTCGATTCGCTGCTTGAGCAGAGTCAGTTGTCTACCAAAATCTATCCGTTTGCGGTAGGGCAAATTGGCCTGCACGGCAAAGCCAATGTGGTCTAATTCAGCCGATACGGCTTGGATAATAGCGGCCACCTCATCGAGAATACCCGTTGCCCCAAAGCGTTTGCGGAGCAGCGCGTAGTCGTAATAAGTAGCCATAATCTGCTCATATAAGTCCACTACATCCACAAACGTCAGCACCAATTGCCGCCCGGTTGGGGTCGATTCTTTCACGATCAGCCGACTTTTAAACAGCAACTCACGCACGGCATCCTGCTTTTCGCTGACAATAGCCTGCTGCGCCACCAGTTGGCGGTAATCTTCGTCGAGGTCAGTACGGAGGCTATAAAAGCGGGCTTTAATGGTCAGAAATTTAGCCACCTGATGGATGCACTCGCCCAGAGCCTGTTGCGCAGCCCGGTATGGGCGTAAGCGCGACACCAGCAAACTAACCGCCATATACCACACGCCCCCGGCCAGCATCAGGGCTGCGTGGGGCCATACATCGGCGGGCGCAACCGGGTGCGCCATCGTCAGAATCATGGCCAGCACGGCCGCCGTACCGACCAATGTAGCTCGGTTACCATAGACCGTAAACAGCGAGAAACTAAAGCTAAACAGGCCAATCACCACGCCCAGCAGCCACACATTGCCCCCCGCATACCCCGTAATGACGGCCACGCCAAACACGAACCCAATGCCCGCCAGCATGGCGTTGCGCTTATGCCGAACAGGACCGGGCGCATCGGCAATGCTGGCACATACGGCCCCCAACGATACCGTAAGGCCAGCCGGAAATTCATTATAGTGCGCAAACAGTAGCGAGGGCAGCAGCAACGCCAGCGTAATCCGCAGCCCATCGGAGAAGTACTGGCTGAAGAAAAAATAACGAATGGCCTGCGCCTGTCTGTTCATGGTGGCAGCGTTGCGGGCCAGAAACCACAAGCCCGTTGCAAAAGTAAGCAATGCCCCGTATCCAGTGGGCGTTATTGGGCAATATCAATAATCAATGCTCTGGTAGATTCTGCCTAAAAACTGCTTCTTTATTCATGCGGGAGGTCCATCTTTCACAACCTAAGCTACCGCCCGCACACACTCAT
>JBBQUC010000450.1:0-4043 GCA_038212815.1 Cytophagales bacterium | reverse complement strand
GGGGCCCGCAGGGTACGCTGTATGGCCGTAACGCTCTGGGTGGGGTTATCAACATTATTACCCGCCAACCCAGCAACACCACCTCCGGCATGGCCGAAATTAACATTGGCAACTACGGACAGCAACGGTACACCGTCAGTGTGCGAACTCCCCTCATTACCAACAAACTATTTTTGGGTATAGCCTCTCTGTACGAAACACGCGACGGATTCTACCACAATACATTCACGAGCAGCCCCTTCGAGCAGTTCAAAAATCAGTCGGGCAATTATTACCTGAAATACCTGCCCTCGTCGCGGCTCGCCATCACGCTGAACCTGAAACATAGCGATAACCGCAATTCGGGGGCATTTCCGCTCGTGATTGGCGACGCATTTAAAAACCCGTTTGTGGTGAACCAAAACGCCGTTGCCCGCACCATCGACAATACCCTCAATGCATCGCTGGTGGCCAATTACGTAGGTAACAGCCTGAACTTCTCGTCCATTACAGCCTACCAGTCGAACTACCGCTACTACGAGAACCCCATTGATGCCGACTTCTCGCCAGGTGACCTGCTCACCATTGTGAACAACTACGGCCCGGAGTGGAATAAAAGCCGCACCTGGACCCAGGAGTTCAAGCTTTCCTCGCCTGCTAAATCGGTATCGCCCCTCACCTGGACGGCGGGAGCCTATGCGTTTTATCAGGAGAACCCCGTAAAACAGGCCACTCACTTTGGTAAATTTGCCAAACTGCTGGGCGCACCCGATTCGCTGTTTTCCACGCTGAACACCACCAAAGCCTATAACCGGGGCATTGCCTTCTACGGACAGGCCACGTATGCTCTGGCTCCCAAGTTGAGCCTGACGGTAGGTCTGCGTTACGACACCGAACACAAAGTACAGCGCGTACAGGGCGATTTCCTGAAAGACAACGGCCCCAGTTTCCCCACCCAGCCCGATACGTCCTCGTCGGCTACGTTCAGCGCATTCTCGCCCAAGGCAAGTTTGGCGTATCAGTTTAGCGAAGGCAAACAGATATATGCTACCTACGCCCGTGGGTTCCGGGCGGGTGGCCTGCTCAACGACCCCTCCACGCCCTTGTACGTCTATAACCCCGAACATAGCGGCAACCTGGAGGTGGGTCTGAAAACCCGGCTATTCGATAACCGACTACAGGCTAACCTGGCCGCGTTTTATGTAGAAGTGACCGACGCACAGATACCCACCCTCATTTTGCCCCAGGCACTCACTATTACCAAAAATGCCGGGCGGCTGCGGAGTTCGGGGGTTGAGTTGGAACTGGCTGCTACACCGCTGCGAGGCTTGCAGGTCAACTATGCCCTGGGAGTGAATGATGCCCATTATACCACCCTGCGGCTGGCTAACAACGAGAATACGGCCAATATAAGCTACGACGGCAACCGGCAGATTTTCACCCCGTCGGCTACTTCCCTGCTGGCGGTGCAGTATCAGTATGGACTAGGCACCAAACAGCAGCTTCAGTTGGTGGCGCGGGGCGAGTGGCGGTATCTGGGACAGCAGTATTTCGATTTGCAGAATACGATCAAGCAGGAAGATTACAGCCTTTTCAACCTCCGCGCTGGCGTGGCGGCCCGCAACTTCGACCTGATGTTCTGGATGCGGAATGCCGCTAACCAAACCTACATCGAGTATGCTTACAGTTTCGGAGGCATCCACCTCGGCAACCCCCGCAACTACGGCATCACCCTAACCGGGCGATTCTAACCGGCTGCACGTCATTATACTGCATAGCCAATGACAACCTAACTTACCCCTCCACCCCCTGGTGTTTCGATGCGGATACGTTCGCCGGGGAGCATGGGGCGGGTAAAAATGCCGGGCAGGGGTTCTTCCTGCCCGTTTGCATAAATGAGGGTTTGCTGACCAACCATTCCGGGCTGCCCACCGTGTAGGCCATACGGAGCCACTACCCGGTGCTGGCTTAGTAATGTGGCCTGCACGGGTTCCAAAAACTCAATCTCCCGGATAATCCCATCGCCACCGGGCCATTGCCCTGCCCCGCCTGAACCCTGACGAATACCGAAGCGGTGTAGCCGAACTGGATACCGACGTTCGAGGTCTTCAGGATCGGTGAGTTTGGTGTTGGTCATGTGCTGATGTACCGCTGCCCGCCCGCTGGCTCCGTGGGTAGCCCCGGCTCCGCCCCCAATGGTTTCGTAGTAGCCAAAGGGGTCTAACCCGGGCGTTGCCCCAATAGATTGCACCGAGCGACCAAACAGGAAATTATTCATGGTGCCCTGACTACAGGCAGCCAGCCCCAGGGCTTTTAGCAGGGTCTCGACCAACCGTTGGCTCACCTCGGTGTTCCCCCCAACCACCGCCGGACATTGGGCAGGATCGTCGGCAAAGGTGGGATTCAGAAAACAGGTGGGCAGAATAATCTCGACGGGGGCCATTAGCCCTTCGTTTAGCGGAATGTTGGTAGGGGTTGAACCTGCATCGCACCAGATCCGTAGTACATAGAGTATGGCACTGTGCAGAATACTGAGGTTGGCATTCAGGTTATGCGGATGCACTGCCGAGGTGCCGGTAAAATCGAATTGAATACGCGACCTGTGCGGGTTGGCTGCCCCAACAGGCGGTTCCATAACCGCCATCACCACCCTAATTTCGTGTCCATCATCCAGCATTTCGCTGGCCTGGAACGTCTGGCCAATCAGAGGGGCCAACACGGATTCGAGGGTAGTGGTGGCCGTTTGCTGCAACCGGGCCATATAGTCATGTACAGTTGAAAGCCCATGCTGCTGCACCAGTTTGCGCAGTTCTACCTCGCCCGCTCGGAGCGAAGCCACTGCGGCATCAATGTCGGCGCGGTTTTCGGCCAGAGCACGGGTAGGGTACGCCGTATCGGTAAACTGACGTTCTATACCGTTGGCTCCCTCCCACTGCCAAACCCCTGCTTTAACCAGCAACTGGGGTTCCAGCACTACCCCCTCTTCGAGGAGACAGGTGGCATCGGGCGGCATGGAACCGGGTACTTTTCCACCAATTTCGGCATGGTGAGCGCGGTTAATCACGTAACCAATCAGTACGCCTTCATCCGTAAATACACCACTGAACAGGGTGACATCGGGTAGATGCGAGCCACCGTATTTAGGATGGTTGGTAATAACCACATCGCCCGGCTCGAGCGGGGGCAGGGCATTCAGACACAGCCGGGCACAAACGCCCAGACTGCCCAGATGCACCGGTATATGCGGAGCATTAGCCACTAACTCGCCATGTTGATTCAGCACTGCACACGAAAAATCGAGTCGCTCTTTTACATTCACCGAAAAGGCCGTACGCTGCAACTGCGCCCCCATCTCTTCGGCAATAGCCATAAACCGCCGGGCAAAAAGCTCCGTTTGAGCGAGTTCATTGTTTACTGCCCTCTCCACAGCTGAGGTGGTGGCTGGCGCATTCGTTACCACCGCGCTCCTATCCTCCCGGATGGTCAACTGCCAGCCGGGTTCGATGAAGGCCGATGAGGTGGTGTTCAGCAGCAGGGCTGGGCCAGTCAAGGTATCACCAGGGGTGAGAGTTGACCAGGTATAGGCGGGGTAATCGCCGGCCTGAAAACTGACCGGAGCCGATTTAGTGCCAATGACGGGCTGTATTGGAGCCGTTTCGGACGGAAGCGTACTGGCCACTACCCGGATGCTTTCTACCTCGATGGGGCGCGGCTGACTAGCGGCATCGGTGGGATAATGGCCGTAGAGATGCCGGTATTTCTCTTTAAACTGGGTAGCTAAGTCATATTCTCCAGTGCGATATAGTGGAGCAGGCAGCGACAGTTCAAGACTGGTTTCCTGCCCTTTTAGCCGTATAAACAAGAATACCGATCGCACCCCAATCGAGACAGTTTCCCCCACATCCTGCCTGAGTTGAGCCAGTGCCTGCTGGCCCAGCCTATTAATCATATCAGGTAAATTTGTCTCTACCGCAGCCAGCCGCTGCAACACCGATTGTTCGGCGATGCGTTCAATGCGGGCCTGACCAATACCCCAGGCACTCAGCAAACCTCCGTCGACCGGT
>JBBQUC010000449.1:0-4048 GCA_038212815.1 Cytophagales bacterium | reverse complement strand
TATCACGCCCTGACCGATGAGCAACAGCAAACGGATTTTTGGCAGCGTATTCATCTTCATGACAATTCCCTCTCCAAACCAGATAGGAGTTTAATCAATGAGGTAATTCATGACGATCTACAACAATTAGTTGATAGAGCTAAAAGCCTGCTAGAACTCTTCCGTAATCAGGAAACTCATGCCTGACGCACAAAAACTTTACACTCCGTTGTAATTCAGCTAAATACCCGCTATATTTGCACTCCCGTTTCAGAAGCGGGAGTTTTTTATTGATAGCAATCGTCTGTAAATCAATTAATAAAAGTAAAATCCAGTGAATACGTTAAGCTACAAAACCGTCTCTGCCAACAAAGCAACCGTGACGAAGGAGTGGGTGATCGTGGATGCTAAGGATGCGGTAGTGGGCCGGTTAGCCAGCCAGGTTGCAGCCGTTATCCGGGGTAAACACACGCCGAACTTCACCCCCCACGTTGACTGCGGAGACAATGTAATTATCATCAATGCCGATAAAGTACGCTTTACTGGCCGGAAGATGAACGACAAAGTCTATGTCCGCCATACGGGTTATCCGGGCGGTCAGCGTTTCGCCAGCCCCCGTCTGATGCTGGAGAAATACCCAGAGCGCATTCTCGAACATGCCGTGCGGGGTATGCTACCCAAAGGCCGCCTGGGCCGCCATCTGTTTACCAATCTGTATGTATATGCCGGTGAAACCCACCCACATACCGCGCAGCAACCCAAAGAACTATCTTTCTAAATGGAACGAGTTAACACCATTGGTCGCCGGAAAACGGCTGTTGCCCGGATCTATATGTCGGCAGGTAGCGGGGCCATTACTATCAACGGTAAAGCCCTTAATACGTACTTCCCTACCGAAGTGCTCCAGATCATTACCCGTCAGCCCTTTACTACGGTAAAAGCGAACGATGCCTACGATGTGAAGGTGAACGTAAAAGGAGGTGGCGTAACGGGGCAGGCTGAAGCTACCCGTATGGCCATTAGCCGTGCGCTGGTTGAAGTAAACGCCGAGTTTCGGCCAGCCCTCAAAAAAGAAGGCTTCCTCACCCGCGATTCACGCATGGTCGAACGGAAAAAACCAGGTCGGAAAAAAGCCCGTCGCCGGTTCCAGTTCAGCAAGCGTTAACATCAGTGAGCAGTTAGTAGCGAACAGTAAACAGTTTAAGGTAATACCACTGTTGGCTGCTCTCCATAAAGTTGTTCACTGTACAGTCCAGACTGCCCTTAGATGATGCCGACGGGCGGTGCTGCGTATCAATTTATCAAGAGTATTCATTTTTCATTATCAGAAAATGGCACAAATCGAGTATAAAGACCTCTTAGACGCTGGTGTGCACTTTGGCCACCTGACGCGCAAGTGGGATCCCCGGATGGCTCCGTATATCTTCATGGAGAAAAACGGCATCCATATTATTGACCTCAACAAAACCCTCGCCAGCCTCGAAGAAGCCCAAAACGCCATTAAAGGCGTGGTGCGTTCAGGCCGGAAGGTAATGTTTGTAGCAACCAAAAAACAAGCCCAGGAAATTGTTACGGAAGAGGCTAAGCGGCTCAAAATGCCGTACGTGACCGACCGTTGGCTGGGTGGTATGCTCACCAACTTCGCTACCATTCGGAAGTCGCTGAAAAAAATGCAAACGCTGGAGAAAATGTTGAAAGACGAAGTAACCGTCAGCAACATTGCCAAGCGTGAGCGACTGACGCTGACCCGCGATAAAGAAAAAATGGACCGGGTGCTGGGCGGTATTTCTGATCTGACCCGCCTGCCCGCTGCTTTGTTCGTTGTTGATGTTAAGCGCGAACACATTGCCGTGCAGGAAGCACAGCGGCTGGGTATTCCGGTCTTTGCCATGTGCGATACCAACTCGAACCCCAACCTGGTTGATTACCCCATTCCGGCCAACGACGATGCATACAAATCAATTGCCATGATTACCCTGGCAATTGGTCGGGCTATTGAAGAGGGGCTAATGGAGCGCAAGCAGGATAAGGACGACCAGCGCGTGCAGGAAGAAGAAGAAGCTAAGCGCGTGCAGGACATGGCCCAGGCGAAAGCCGAAGGAGCTGCCCCCCAGCCCGTAGCCGTAGTTGCTGCCGATGATACCGACGCAACCGAAGCAGAAGCTCCACAGCCCGAAGCTACCCCCGAACCCGCTGCCGTAGCTGAAGACGAGGCAGCGAGCTAATTTATACATTACAGACGATTTGCCGGATAGCCCGTAGCCCCCCGGCTATGGGCTATCTTTTTAAAAACAGACGACCAAAACACAAAACAACAATGGCAATTACTGCACAAGACGTTAACAAATTGCGCCAGGAAACCGGAGCCGGTATGATGGACTGTAAAAAAGCCTTGACCGAAGCGGATGGCAATTTCGACAAAGCCAAAGAGATTCTGCGGAAGCAGGGTCAGAAAATAGCCGACAAACGCGCTGACAACACCACATCAGAAGGGATTGTGCTGGCCCACGTGAGCGACGATGGAACCACAGGCCGGATCATTGGTCTTGCCTGCGAAACAGAACCCGTATCGAAAGTACCCGATTTCCAGAACCTCGCCATGAGCCTGATGAGCAATGCCGTGGCTGGTCATGCTGCCGACAAAGCCACCTTGCTGGCTACTGTACAGGCCGATGGCCGCCCGCTTCAGGATCATATTACGGATCTGATGGGGAAAATTGGTGAGAAAATTGACCTAATCTCCTACGACATCATTGAGGCTGAAAAGGTAGCCTCATACATCCACTCGAATGGTAAAATGGGCGTACTGGTTGGATTAAACAATCTGAATGGTGCCGATGTAACCGAGGTTGGAAAGGATATTGCCCTGCAAGTAGCCTCCATGAAGCCCATTGCCCTCGATAAAGACGGTGTTGATGCCACCACCATTGAGCGCGAAATTGAAATTGGTAAGGAGCAGGCCCGGCAGGAAGGTAAGCCCGAAGCCATGCTCGAAAAAATCGCGATGGGTAAACTGAATAAATTCTATAAAGACAATACCCTTCTCAATCAGGAATTTGTGAAAGATGGGTCGATGAACATTGCCCAACTGCTCGAAAAAACCAGCAAGGGTTTGAAAGTTTCAGCCTTCAGGCGCGTAGCTATTGGCTAGTTCGTTAACCCTCTCTTTTACCGAAGCCTAACTCGTACAGAGTTAGGCTTCCTGTTTTTTGGTGATACCGAAAATTGGCAATAGCTTCGGTCTTGTTTTTGCAAGCTTATTTTAAGCAGTTCGTTACCTTCCAACCCCTTTCCGTCACAATGTCAGCCCGATGAAACAATACAGCGACGAAGAACTAGTGCGTTTTTATTTAGACACGCAGCGTAATTCGTATTTCGAGGCTCTTTATAGTCGCTATTGCGATAAAGTGTATCGCAAATGTTACTCATTTACCAAAAGTCAGGTTAAGGCCGAAGACCTGACTCACGACATTTTCCTGCGCTTGATCACGAAGCTGCCAACCTTTAAAGAGGAGGCTAAGTTTTCGACATGGCTCTATTCAGTGACCTACAATTACTGCATGGATCAGATCAGAAGCAAAAAGAATGTAGAGGTCTATGCAGAAGATGCCTACGAAAAAGCAACGGATTATTCCGACGAAGAGGCCGATACCGCCGAGCTAGCCGAAATGTCGGCCAGGGGGTTGCAGAAAGCCTTGGAACAACTCTCGCCGGAAGACCGAACCCTGCTGCTCATGAAATATCAGGACGGTATCAGCATCCGCGATATTGCCAATGTTCAGGGCGTTTCAGAAGGAACCATTAAAATGCGACTCCTGCGGTCGCGCGAGAAACTGCGGAAACGCTATATGGAGAGTGTTATTTTCTGGGTGATTATCATCCTGAAACTAATGGCTACTCTAAAATGGCCATTCCGCCTATAGCCTATGGAAAACCCATTTTTAGAACTTGACGAACTTGACCCAGAAATAGTTTGCCCACCACGTCTGAAAGCCGAACTACTGTCGGAACTAGATACGATCCGTAACATCATGACGGTTGTGCAACTGTATGTTGGCGACATTTTTAC
>JBBQUC010000448.1:0-4058 GCA_038212815.1 Cytophagales bacterium | reverse complement strand
GGGGTAAAACAGGTAGAAGCCCAGGGCGTTTAGGAGCCATAGGTGAATAAAGATTGATAATTTTGCATAACTGAAGGGCAAAATTGGTGTTTACTTTGCAGTGTACTGCTTTAGTCAACCCTCTGCTCTCGATGTCGCGCAACATTCTTTTGTTTATACTACTCGTATTGCCAGGTATTAATCAGGCGCAAAACCTGCTTGGATTAACAACCAGCCCCCGCTCCGGTACAAACCGGGTGTACCTCAACCCGGCTCTCGCTGCCGATTCTCCCTACCGGGTTTATGTGAATGGACTAACGGCCAATGCGCACATCGACAATAATTTTGTGCGCTATACGGCTCCGTACTCCATGCTTCGGTTACTGGTGGGAAACGTGCCTGACAGTTACCGGCGTGCCAACGGTACCCTGCGTTTTGATGTTAACTACACCGAAGAAATCAACAACGATCAGGTAAAAAACGGTACGCTTTGGGGCGAAGCCCGTGGCCCGGCTATTCAGTGTAAACTAGGGGAGGCTGGCAGTCTGGTGATAAGCACCCGGTTGCGGGCTGTAGCCCAGTTTAACGGAGCGTCGCGCCCGTTTTTATCGGCTATTCGGGCCAGCCTGAGCAATGCTGCCCTGTTCAGCATTCCAAACTCTGACAACAGTTTCAGTGCTAACGCCAACACCTATGCCGAGTTTGGCGTGACCTATGCTCGCTCCCTCCTCGAAACGGAGAATGGCAAACTTCTGGCAGGGGTTACGGCCAAGTATGTAGTGGGTTATACTGCCGGGTATCTCCTTAACCAGCAACTCAACTACGAGCTAAACCCTGACGCAACAACAGCAGGGCAGGCCTATTTTCAGGTCGATAAATTGGTAGCAGACTTAGGCTACACTAATTTTCTGCAAAACCGGAGTTTATCACCCCGTACCCTGCTGAATCCCAATGCACCGGGGCGTGGGGTAGGGTTCGATGTCGGGCTGACGTATATTGGACAACCTGACCCCGACGGTCCGTCCGTTCGGTTGGGACTGGCTCTGAACGATATTGGCGCGATACACTATACTGGTGAATCCTACACCGTCGACCAGCAAAATGTGCGGTTTAAGCAGGCCGATTTTAACGGTGTAACCGGCACCGAGCAGATTGCCAATGTACTGCGGGAGCGGCTGGGTATCGAACCGGCCAATAGCACAGGCGGGTTTACTACTGGCCTTCCCACCGCCCTGAACCTGTCTGCTGATTATCAGCTACCCACAGGCTGGGGGGTTAATTTGGTGGGATTATTTAACGTGCGTTCGGCCCAATCCATTGGCATTCACCAGCCTACACTGGTGGGGGTAATCCCCCGATACGAAAATAAGATTGTTACCGTAGCTTTGCCCATTCTTTACCTCAATCAGACTGTAACCGCTGGAGTTTCACTGCGGGCTGGCCCCATCTGGCTGGGTAGCGATAACCTGCTGGGCCTATTCGGTAACAGCAGCACAGGGATTAAACCCAAAGGAGCCGACATCTACGCTGGCTTGGGTATGGGATTCTGAATCAATCGGTCCGCCGACGCGGGAATCACAGTTCTGATGTATCTTTGTGTATGACCGAGAGGGCAACCTTTTTTGATACCAAGCTTGAATACCTACGGGGTATGGGGCCGCAGAAGGCCGATCTGTTCAATACCGAACTGCACCTGTTTACCTACGGCGACCTGCTCCAATACTATCCCTTTCGGTACGACGACCGTACCCGGTTGTACACCATTGCCGAACTGATGGACTCGATGCCTTCAGCCCAGATACGCGGGCGGCTCCGCGACTGGCAGGTGGTGGGCGAAGGTCCCAAAAAACGGATTATCGGTCAGTTTACCGATGGCACCGGTACCATGGAACTGACCTGGTTTCAGGGGCTGACCTGGGTGGAGAAAACCCTCCGGCGCGATGGCGAATACATTGCCTACGGCAAACCACAGGCATTTGGCGACCGTTTCAGCATTGTTCACCCCGAATTAGACCCCTATACCCCCGAAGCCGAAGCTGCCCGTGGCTTTTATCCGGTCTATAACCTCACCGAAAAACTCCGCAAACGGCGGCTCGACAGCAAGGCGATTATGAAGACCATGCGGGTGCTTCTCGAAGCCGCCTGGCCCCATATCCACGAAACGCTGCCCGATGCACTTATCCAGAAGTTCCGGCTCATTGGCAAACGCGAGGCTCTCTGGAACATTCACCTGCCCCAAAATCAGGCGTGGCTGCGGCAGGCCGAACGGCGATTAAAATTTGAAGAACTGTTTTACAATCAGTTGCGGCTCATCTCCAACAAGCTCATGCAGCGCGAGGAGCATCCGGGACAGGTGTTTAAACAGACCAACCTGCTCACGCACTTCTATAAAGAACTACTGCCGTTTGCTCTCACCGGGGCACAGCAACGGGTGCTGAAGGAAATGTACAAAGATTTTGTGAGCGGCAAACAGATGAACCGGCTATTGCAGGGCGATGTGGGTAGCGGCAAAACCATTGTGGCCTTTATTGCCATGCTGATGGCTATTGACAATGGCGCACAAGCCTGCCTGATTGCCCCCACCGAAATTCTGGCCGACCAGCATTATGCGGGGCTGAAAACGTTTACCGACGCGCTGGGCCTGAATATGGGCATCTTGACCGGCTCAACCCGTACCAAACGCCGACGGGTGCTGCACGAAGAGTTACAGGGCGGCAAAATGCACATTCTGGTTGGTACCCACGCGCTGCTCGAAGATGCCGTGCAGTTCAAAAACCTCGGCCTGTGCATCATCGACGAGCAGCACCGCTTTGGCGTGGCGCAGCGGGCCAAAATGTGGGCCAAAAATGAGTGGATACCCCCGCACATTCTGGTCATGACTGCCACGCCCATTCCGCGCACCTTAGCCATGACCCTCTATGGCAACCTTGATGTGTCGGTGATTGATGAGCTGCCCGCGGGTCGAAAGCCCATTAAAACCGTTCATAAGTACGATAAGCACCGCTCCGAAGTGTTCGGGTTTATGCGTCAGCAAATCGAACTGGGCAGGCAGGTTTTTGTCGTCTATCCACTTATCGAAGAGTCGGAAAAGCTGGACTATAAAGATTTAACGGATGGCTTTGAGAGCATGCAGCGGGCTTTTCCGCGCCCCAACTACGAGGTGGGCATGGTGCATGGCAAGATGCTGGCCTACGAGAAAGACGACGAGATGAAGCGGTTTGTAAATCGCGAAACGCACATCATGGTGGCCACAACGGTCATTGAAGTGGGCGTAAACGTACCCAATGCCAGTGTAATGGTGGTTGAGAGTGCCGAGCGGTTTGGACTGGCGCAGTTGCATCAGTTGCGCGGGCGCGTGGGCCGGGGTGCCGACCAGAGCTACTGCATTCTGATGACAGGCTACAAACTTAGTGCTGACACGCGCATTCGGCTCGATACGATGGTGCGCACCAACAACGGTTTCGAGATTGCCGAGGTAGATATGCAGCTACGCGGCTACGGAGACCTGACCGGCACTCAGCAAAGTGGTATCCGCGATTTGGTCATTGCCGACCTTGCCAAAGACGGAGCGATTTTGACTGCTGCTCGCGACTGCGCTACCCAAATTCTCGATGAAGACCCGGAGTTAGTGTTACCGCAACACGCCCCCATCCGCAATCATTTAGATTCGATCCGCAAAGAAGAAAGCAACTGGAGCCGTATTTCATAAATAATACAAATTTTGGTGTAATTACCTAGACTATGTTATTTAAATTGAATTTACATAACATTCTGATTGTGAAGAAGTTGATATTTCAACTAGTTGTCCTTTTCCTCGTCCGAGCACTTAATTGAATGATCTGTAGGGGAGATCCTAAGTGGTCGCCCAGTGTGCGTCAATCAAATTTACGCATCCAGCAAATCAATTCGCTGTTGATGACGGCCACCGGCAAACGGTGTGTCGAGCCAAATGCGGATGATATTGAGGGCCATTTCTTCCGACATCATGCGCTCGCCGATAGACACCACGTTGGCGTTGTTATGTTCGCGGCACAGGCGGGCGGTTTCTTCGTTCCAACACAGGGCGAAGCGCACTCCTT
>JBBQUC010000447.1:0-4059 GCA_038212815.1 Cytophagales bacterium | reverse complement strand
ACGAACGAGTAGCCAGTAGCATTACGCCCCAGCAGGTAATCCAGATTACCCAGTGCGGCATCAAGGTAAGCCCGGTTATTGGTGAGCCGGTACGCCTGAATAAGCGCAATACCCTGATTGGCCGCCACGGCACTACTACCCCAGATAAAGTCGCTGGCCGATTTACCCATTACGGTCTGAAATGCCTGCTTATCGCTATCCTGCCGGAGTTGGTCGGCAAACTGAATCAGGCGGATTTTTAGTTGGGGCAGATCGTTGCGACCCGCCGGAGTGCGACCCACCGGGGTCAGCTTATCGGCAAAGCGGGCCAGCGAATAATACGCCAGTGTGCGTACCTGTGACCAGGAGGGTAAGGGGGTCTTTTCATCGGGGAACAAATTGACAGCCTGATAATACGCGTCATTTTTGGTAGCTAAGTACAGCTCGGTAGCGGCCCAAATCCACTCATCACCTGAATCACGGTCTTCGTAGCCCCCCGTCACTACGTCTGGCTCAAATTGGGCGTTCATCGCGCTCTGCTCGTAGCGGGCATCGGGGTGTAGTTTTGCCCATTGCCAGGCTCGTATGGCAGCCGTCACGCACGAGTCGGCCAAGCCAGGCACCTGCCGGGCAAAGGGACGAAATACCCGGCTGGCCTGAGCCATCACGGCGGCAAAATCGAGGGCTGCGGTATTACTTTTCTGCACTACATACCGGTCTTTATCGGCCTTATCAGGCATAACCATCCCATCGAACCGGGCATTGGTAAGCTTATGGTACACGCCCCCATCGGCAGGGTCCTGCATGGTTAGCATCCAGCGGAGATTCCAGAGCGATTCATCCAGCACATCGGGCAGGGTATTGCTGCTTTCGGGAATGTTGGTCGTCAGTGACTGGCAAAAGTCGGGGAAATCCTCGTAGAGCGACAGCAGCGTTCCCATCGAAATACCCGAATTGACAATGTATTTGTTATAGTCACCGGCATCGTACCACCCCCGTGACGACGAGATAACCGTGCCTGCCGGACGCGTAGCCGATGCCGCCGAGGGATGAATCAGTACCCGCGTATCGGGGTGGCCCGCCGGGCGATGCCAGGAACCGGCATAGGTTTCGGGCAGGTTCGTAGATGCCCGCTGGTAGTAAAAACCTTTCAATGCGGCAATGGCCAGATTGCGGTGTATGGCCGGGCGAATGGGGAATGGGTAAGACCTCCCAACGCCCGGCACCAGCACCACATAAATACCAGGGATGGTAAAGGCTGAAAAATCAGCGGTGCGGGCCATCTTGCCCGAAACAGGATTCTGGCGCGGCTGGCTGAGAGTGCCGGTAAAAAGCACATGACCGTCCTTGACTGATGCTACCTGAAACGCACCCCCTGCCTCGCCCACCACAATAGCTACTTTGGGGGCAGTTGGGTAAAATCCGAGTTGATTGAGCCGAATAACGTCGGATACGGGTTGCGCGGTTGCCCGCACAGCCAGCAACCAGGCCAGCATAAAGCCGAAACGCAGGGCAGCAACTAAATAGGGCATAGTGCTTGTGGTTTCTCCGGGGGTTGATTTACACTTGCGAATAGGCAACAGGCTCCAGAAACACCCGAACAATGTGCGATACGGTATTGGCATATTCGGGAGCCTGCGACACCCGTTTCCAGTCGGCATTGGCACTGAACTGTTTCCAGTTGGCATCGCGTTCTTCCATGTTTTTGAAGGTGAGCATATAGGTCAAACAGGGCATATTGCCCCCGGCAACCACTTCGCCAAAAAAAACGGGGTGCAGACCAGTTGCGTAAAAAATGGGCAATTCATCGACGTTGAACATCCTGACCTTCCGCCGAACCGCATCGTCACTGTAGCCTTCGTAGGTTCGTAGTTCAAAGATGCGGGTTTCGGGTTTGGGTACTACCAGCGCAGGCAGGCCATCGAACGCATGCAGTAGGGTAGTCGAATAACGGGCATAGGCTACTTTTTCGGGAATTACACTGTCGTAGGTAGCCTGCGCCTGAGTCAGGGCCGAATCGGCAGCCAGTTGGGCCTGAGCGGTACTGTAGGCCTCCCAGGATGGGTACGGAATGAGAACGTACAGTTTAGCCGGTTCGGGTTTACCCACGTCTTTGAATACCCCTACATTTTTGGCCCCCAGCCGATTCAAGGCCGGAATCAGGCCGTCTTTCAGGTAGGTCTCCAAACTAGCTGACGAACCCCCAAATCGAAATTCATACACGCGAAGTTCATATACCTGTTTTTGCCCCGCAGTTGGGATACTGGTGGCTTGTGCCTGCCCACTCGTCAGGGCGGCTGAGGCTGCCAGTGAGGCAGCAACAAATTGTCTTCGTTTCATTTGTAAACCTGTCAATTGCTATACCCTCTAGTAAGAAGCAACCCCCCGACATTCTACCTAATGAAAACCCACAAACGGTTATAGCTAATACTGGCAGGTGTTTCCAAAACACTTACACGGCTAAACTCGTATTATATACTTGACCTGGTAACGCTTAAACCAGCCCCCACATGATTCGTCGTTTTTTTGTTAATTTCTGGACACTCCTGAAAGATTCCTTCACCGGATTCAGCAACGACCGCTGTCTGAAGTTAAGCGCGGCTTTGGCCTATTACACCGTTTTTTCGCTGGCCCCACTGCTGGTCATGGTTATGTCGCTGGTCAGTATTTTTCTGGGGAAAGAGGCCATTCAGGGGCAACTCTTCGCCCAGATCAATGGCCTGGTGGGTAACCAGGCGGCTGCGCAGATTCAGGAGATGGTGAAGGCAGTAAGCCTGTCAGGGAAGACCAACACGGCCCTGATGATTGGTATTGCTACCCTGATTGTGAGTGCCACTACCATTTTTGTCGAGATTCAGGACTCAGTGAATATGATCTGGCGGGTGAAAGCCAAACCCAAACGGGGCTGGCTGAAATTGCTCAAAGACCGGCTGCTGTCGTCGTCGCTGGTGATTGGGCTAGGGTTTCTGCTGCTGGTGTCATTGATTGTCAATGGCATTGTACTGGCCATGAGTGATCTTCTGACGCGCTACATTCCGCAGGTTGGGGTATTGCTGATCAGCGGGTTTAACTTCGTGATTAGCACCGCCGTGGTTACAGTGCTGTTTGCTACCATTTTCAAAGTGCTACCCGACGCTAAAATAGCCTGGAAAGATGTACGCTGGGGTGCCTTTTTTACCGCTCTGCTCTTCATGCTGGGCCGGTATCTGATTGGCCTTTACATTGAAACCACCACTACCAGTTCGGCCTATGGAGCCGCCGGGTCGCTGATCGTTATTCTGGTCTGGATTTACTACACGGCAGCCATTCTATATTTCGGTGCCGAGTTTACCCAGGCCTATGCCAACCACTTCGGGATTAAAATTGAACCCGCCGACTACGCCGTATACGTTGAACAAACCGAGCGCGAACGCGATGTAGCGGTAATTCCGACGGAGAAAAAGCTGGAAGAGAAGAAGTAAGTTAGCTATCAAGGGGTAATGGTCTCCAGACTACCATCGGCCCGGCGGGTTAATTCCCTTACTTTCACATTGCGCAGGTGCGTTTTGCCCGACAGTTCAACGTCGTGGTAAAAGATGTACCACTTGCCCTTGATTTCCACAATAGAGTGGTGGGTTGTCCAGCCGGTTACGGGAGTCATCAGCACACCCTGATACGTGAACGGGCCGAGGGGCGACTTGCTAGTGGCATAGACCAGCAAGTGCGTATCGCCGGTCGAGTACGAGAAATAATAGCTGCCGTTGTACTTGTGCATCCAGCCACCTTCAAAAAATCGTCGGTTATGGTCACCCACCAGAATGGGCTTATCTTCTTTATCCACGATCTGCACGTCCTGGGCGGGGGCATCGAAGGTAAGCATATTGGCACGCATCCGGGCTACTTTAGCGCTCAGGGCGGGTTCGTCGGGTTTACGCAAATCATTTTTAGAGCCGTTAGCCTTGAACCTACCCGTATGCCAACTCTGTAGCTGACCGCCCCAGATACCCCCAAAGTACATATATGATTTGCCATCGGTATCGGTAAACACTGCCGGATCAATGCTGTAGCTACCGGGTATGGGAGCCGGTTCGGCCCTAAACG
>JBBQUC010000446.1:0-4073 GCA_038212815.1 Cytophagales bacterium | reverse complement strand
AACCAGACGCAGGTGTGTATGGAAACCCCCTACCGCAATAACCAGCTTCTGGCCGATGTGCTGGCCCACTGCCGCGCCGACACCCGCCTGTGTATTGCCAGCAATCTCACCGCCCCCGATGCGCTGGTGCAAACCCGACCCATTGCCGACTGGAAGAAGCTGCCGCCCGATCTGCACAAAAAGCCAACCATCTTCTTACTTTTGTGACATGGTGCATTCCTTTGTTTTTTCGCCCTTTCAGGAGAATACATATGTTGTTGCTGACGATACCACTGGCGAAGCGGTTATCATCGATCCCGGCTGCTATGAGCAGGCCGAGAAAGAAACCCTGGCGCAGTATATTGAGCACCATAAACTCACGATAAAATACCTGCTGCTTACCCACGCCCACCTCGACCATGTATTTGGCTGCGCCTTTGTGAAACGCAAATATGGCGTGAAGCTCTACCTCAATCCGTTAGACCAACCCATTTTCGACGATGTAGCCAACCGGTGTATTATGTTTGGCCTGCGGGGGTATGACCCCACTACGGTGGACGAACCGCTGTACGAAGGCGACCAAATCCGGTTTGGCAATACGGTGTTCGATGTGGTGTTTGTACCGGGCCACGCTCCGGGCCATGTGGCGTTTATCAACCACGCCGACCGCTATATTCTTGGGGGCGATGTGTTGTTTCGGCAGAGTGTAGGGCGTACTGATTTGCCGTTTGGCAACCCTGCCACCCTGATGAACAGCATTCGCACCAAGTTCTACACCCTGCCCGACGATTATACCGTATATTCCGGTCATTTTGAGCCAACTACTATCGGCTACGAAAAGCGCAACAATCCGTTCATCAACAGCTAACCTACCCTGCTGCTACCTATGCTCCGTCACCTACCCAACGCCATGACTTGTGGCAACCTGCTATGCGGCTGCATCGGCATTGTTATGGCCCTGCGCGGCCATTTAGACACCGCTGCCTGGCTCGTTATTGTGGCGGCCATTCTTGATTTTGGGGATGGCTTTGTGGCCCGGCTGGTCAACGCATCAGGGCCATTTGGTAAAGAGCTTGACTCATTGGCCGATGTGGTTACCTTCGGGGTATTGCCTGCTGTACTTGTTTTTCAATTATGCTGGTTTCAGGGGCTGGGTACGCTCTCGTACGGTGCCTTTCTGATTGCCATACTCTCGGCGTTGCGGCTGGCCAATTTCAACATCGACACCCGGCAGTCTGACCAGTTTATTGGCGTACCTGTACCGGCCAATGCCCTGCTTATCATTGCGTTTCCGCTCATGGCTCGCTACCAGCCCCAGTTTAATTCGCTCTGGCAGAACGACATTGCCCTCGGAATACTCATTGCGTTTTCAGGTATGCTGGTGGCTGAGCTTCCGCTCATGGCCCTGAAATTCAAAACGTTTGCCTGGCGTGCTAACCAGGTGAAATACAGTTTTCTGCTAATTTCTGCCGCATTACTGGTATTTTTGCACTTCGCAGCCATCCCGCTGATTATTGGACTTTATATTCTTGTGTCACTAACGCAAAAGAAGGAAAGCGTGAACGAGTGAAGGAGCGTTTCTGTATCACGGCATCTTTCACTCGTTCACGCTTTCGCTCGTTCGCTCTTTACAAATGAAATACCTCGCCCAGATTGACATTATGACCCGGCCCGAAATTCTTGACCCGCAGGGAAAGGCCGTGAAGCTTGGTTTACATAACCTGCAGATGGATACTATCGACAAGGTTCGGATTGGGAAACATATCCGGCTTGAGGTTGATGCCGAAACCGAGGAGCAGGCCAGCCAAACGGTCGATGCCGCCTGTCGGCAACTACTGGCCAATCTGATTATGGAAGACTACTCCTTTACGCTCCAGCCCGCATGAACTACGCTACCATCACGGGTCTAGGATTCTACGTTCCCGACAATATAGTAACCAACAACGACCTGACCCAGTACATGGACACGTCGGATGCCTGGATTCAGGAGCGAACGGGGATTAAAGAACGTCGGTATTTTCAGCATGGTAAAGATACCAATGCCAGCATGGCTACCGCAGCCTCGCGCGTTGCCCTGGAGCGGGCCGGTCTCGAACCCAAACAGGTTGACCTAATTGTGTATGCCACCATTACCCCCGATTACTTTTTCCCTGGCTCCGGGTTTCTGATGCAGCGCGAGTTGGGCATGGACGGGATTGGGGTCATCGACATCCGCGACCAGTGTTCGGGGTTTATTTATGCCCTCTCGGTAGCCGACCAGTTTATTAAAACGGGTATGTACAAAACCATTCTGGTGGTAGGCTCCGAAATTCAGTCCACCTGGATTGATAAAAGCACCGAAGGCCGGGGCGTAGCCGTTATTTTTGGCGATGGCGCGGGCGCAGCCATTGTGCAGGCCACCACCGACCCCGAACACCGGATTCTGTCAACGCACCTACACGCCGACGGGCGTTATGCCGAAGACCTGTATGTAAAAGAACCCGGCAGCAGTCGTCCCGATCGCTCGGCCACTAAAGAAATGATTGACGAAGGTGGGTTCGATGTGGTGATGAATGGCAACGCGGTGTTTAAACACGCCGTTACCCGCTTTGGCGAGGTAATCGGCGAATCGCTCACGGCGAATGGCTATACCACCAATGATATTTCGCTGTTAGTGCCGCACCAAGCTAATATCCGCATTTCGGAGTATGTTCGGCAGCAGATGAACCTACCCGAAGAGAAGATGGTGAACAACATTCAATATTACGGCAATACTACCGCAGCCTCTATACCCATTGCCCTCACCGAAGCCTGGGAGCAGGGCCGCGTCAACTCTGGTGATCTTATCTGCCTGGCCGCCTTCGGCAGCGGCTTCACCTGGGCCTCGGCTTTGATTAGGTGGTAGGAAAGTTAGGACTTCTACAACTAACTGCTATGCTGTCAATAATTCCCAATCGACAGCATCACTAGTGTGCAGGCTTCGACGGGTTCAATACCGGCTTGGGCTAATTCCTGCTCAAAGGCTGGGTTTTCGGCACCCGGGTTGAAAATAACCCGCCGGGGTTTTAATTGATTGATATAGGTATAATAAGTAGTCTGATTGCGTAGCCCAATATACAGTGTTACGGTATCAATATCTGACAGTTCCGGGTAACCAGTCTGGATTGGCTTGCCCTCAATAGTCCCCTCTTTCACTCCCAGTAATACAACCTCATGCCCTTTCCGTAAAAGGCTCAATGCAGCCCTATTGGCATAGCGAGCCGGGTTTTCGCTTGCCCCAATAATCAAGGTCTTTTTCAAAACGTCAGTGGGTTAAATTTATGAACAAAGTTAGTCAGATAGTGGGTGAATTGTATGAATACACTCTGGAAGCAGGAGGGTAGCAATGGTTATTTTGTTTAACTTTATATATGAAAAAATAAACAATAATTCAACAAATATACTTATTAATCTTAAAAAGAACTTTTCTACAGTATTTCTGTTAAACTTTGAGTAACTATTGTTAAACTTTTATTGCTGTGTCTAACGAATGAGTATTCCCGTAAATGATCGCAAGCAGCAGAGTTATTGGAATGAAGGTTGGGTGCGTATTGCTTTTGATGATGTTGATAACCCACCGCATTACGAGATATCGAATTATGGTCGCCTTCGTTCATTTCAGAATGGATCACTGGGTACAGTAATTAAAGGTTCCGTTATTCAGGGGTATCGTTCGCTCAACATTCGCTCTGGTGGCAAAACCTTGAACCGGTACGTACACAAACTTGTTGCCGAGTACTTTCTGGCTCCTGCGGGGCCTGGTTGTCAGTATGTCATCCACCTCGACCATGATAAGCTGAACAACAACCATCAGAACCTGCGTTGTGTAACCAAAGAGGTTATGCTGGAACACAACCGGCAAAACCCCGCCGTTCAGAACCGACCTGCCCCCCGCCGAACCAGTAACTATAAACTGACGGAACCGAAGGTAAAAATGATTAAAAAGCTCCTTCAGAACGGCAACAATCGGCTAAAAATGATTGCCAAACAGTTTGGTATTACCCACACCCAACTCAACCGAATTCGCTCTGGTGAGAACTGGAAAAATGTAACGGTTGATTAGCCGGGCATTTATT
>JBBQUC010000445.1:0-4087 GCA_038212815.1 Cytophagales bacterium | reverse complement strand
TATGTGATAGGCCGTCATCCAATGCGTACATTCGATGGTTCGATTTGGGGCGGATTTATTCGCTGAGCCAACTATAACTTACTTAATATGTCTGACATCGATACTCTGCGTTACCCCATTGGTCACTTTGCTTTCGGCAGTACCTTCTCTGCTGACCAGACTATCCAACACATAGCCACCATTGCTGCTCTTCCCCACAACCTCACCGTCCTGGTAGGCAAATGGGGCGACGACCGGCTGGATACGCCCTATCGGCCCGGTGGCTGGACGGTGCGGCAACTGGTACACCATGTGGCCGATAGCCACATCAACGCCTACGTCCGCACCAAGTTGACCCTCACGGAAGACAACCCCACGATTAAACCCTATGAAGAAGGCGAGTGGGCCAAACTGCCCGATTCGGCCCTCTCAGTGGCTCCGTCGCTGGTTATACTGAGCAACCTGCACCTGCGCTGGGTAACGGTGCTGGAGAGCCTGACCGAAGCCGAACTGGCCCGCACGTATAGGCACCCCGGCATGGGCCGCAATTTTCTTCTCTCAGAGGTTATTGGCCTCTACGCCTGGCATAGTGAACATCACTACCAGCACGCGTATCGGCTGGCACAGCGGGAGGGATGGTATAATAATGGATAATGAACCCGATAGGCATTGTTTATTGTTAACTGTCCGTTATCCATTATTTCCCATGCAAACGTTACTCGTCATACTGCTGTTTACTGTTGCGCTCGGTTGGCTGGGCTGGAAGGGGTATCAGAGCTTGTTTCAGAAAAAAGCAGGCTGTGGTAAGGGGTGCGGCTGTGCCGACGATGTGTCTAAAAATAGTGTTTTGTCTATCAACACAGTACAGAAAATAAAGCAATAGCCTATCTGGCAACAATTTGGCCTGCCGATGGTTTTGTTGAGCAATGAGTACTCAACGAATCATCGGTTTTTTCTTGTTTTGTCTGGTCATAATCCTACCAGGTGCCTGCCATAAAACTAAACCAGCAGCCCCCGTTACGGAGGGCTTCGACCCACCCATTTTGCCCGTTTACTCGTACCTGGCCGGGCCACTCACGTTTAAAATAACCGACCTTGAAGATAAAATTAATAAAGCACTTAAGCCTACCCTGGTAACCGAAGAGATGCTGGAACACACCAAAGGTGTGGCCAGTCTGCACTTGCGGGTGGTGCGCACCGGGCGGGTAAAAATCAAATATGCTAATGGTAAGGTCATGTTTTCGGCCCCACTACAGGTCTGGATGAGTATGCCTATCCGGTTTCGGAAACCTAAAGAGTCTTTCTGCTCGCTCTACGTCAACTTCCAGAGTCCGTTGCAGGTGGGCAATACCTGGCGGCTGGCCACCAAGTCAACGTTTGTAGATTATACCTGGATTCAGAAACCCGCGATCCGTATTCTGGGCATTCGGATTCCGGTCATGAAAATTGCCGACAAAGCCTTAGTGAAGCACCAGGCTGATATCGAAGCCGCCCTCGATGAGGCCATTCATAAGGGACTGCGGCTGGATCAGCTTATTAAACCCGTCTGGCGCGATTTGCAGAAACCCCTGCTCATTAGCCAACCCTACGGCCTGTGGTTACTCCCTAAGCCTATTAGTGTGGCAGCCGGTGAGGTACGGGGCAACGCCAGCAGTATTACCGTTCCCCTCCGCATTGCCTTTGAAACAAAAACCTATATTGGTGAACAAGCCCCTGTATTTGCCCCTTCATTAACTTTACCGCACTTGCTCAAACGCGACAGTGTGGCGCAGACCTCCGACCTTCGAGTACTGAGTTTTGTGCCCTACGCCGACCTGAACGCCATTCTGAAAAAAACCATCAAAAACAAAAAACTGAGTTTGATAAAAGGACTATTGACCATTAAAGACGTGAGCGTGTATGGCGGGCAACACGCGCTGGTTGTCAAGACTGATGTAAGTGGAGCCGTAAACGGTACACTTTATTTTAGAGGGCAACCCGCGTTCGATACCCTGAGCTATACCCTAAAAATTAAAAACCTCGATTTTGATGTAAAAACGCAGGAAACCCTCATGAAAACGGCTGATTGGCTCCTGCACGATAACCTCCGCGATACGCTACAGGCACTGATGCGGTTCCCGATGCGCGAGCAGATTGCCAAACTGCCCGGCAAAATAGAGTTGGCCTTTGCGAAGGGCAAAGCCGCCAAAAAGACCGACCTCGATATTCAAACCTTCCGGTTTGTGCCGCAGCAGGTAGCCATCCGGCCCGATGGGATTCAGGCACTCATCAAGGTAGAATCGCAGGTGGCAATAAAGATGAAGAAACTGTAGGTTGCCACCGCCACAGATACCTACAGGCTGTGGTGCGGTAAGGTCGCCAGGGTTCGGCCAGCTCATGGAGTTTTTTGTACAGGACCTTGCCCGTTAGCCCGTCAGTTTGGGTGGTATATGCCCGCATCATTTTCTGGCGGATCACCAGATCGTCGATGGGAAATACATCGGGGCGGTCGAGTACAAACATGAGCAGCATCTCTACCGTCCAGCGGCCAACCCCTTTAATCGGCAGCAGGTACTGCACCACCTCCTCGTCGGTGAGGGTATCAAAATACGGGCGGTCCATGCGATTGGTCAGGGTAAAATCGGCCACACTCTGGAGGTACTTCACCTTACCCGCAGACAGCCCCGCCCCGCGCAGGTCATCGAAGGACAGGGCCAGCAGCGCGTTGGGTGTAGGGGAGTTATTGGGAAACAAGCCGCACAGCCGGTTGAAAATCGCCGTGGCCGCTTTCACCGAAATCTGCTGCGACACAATGCTTTCGAGCAGGGCCAGATAGATTTGGTTGTCGTCCCACGTATAATCAGGTTTTGGCGTGGGCGTTTCGGCCATGATCTGGGCCAGGATAGGGTCTTGGGCAAGGTGAACAAGTACAGTAGTTGGAATCATACCGGCATAGGATAACTTTGCCAAAGTTAATCCATTTCTTTATGGCCCGTCGCCGAAATAAGATCAAAACCAGCAATCTGGGTACCTCGCCGGGTACGCTTACCTACGTAGGCCAGGAGATCGACCATGCCACTAATATCAAACGGATCGAGTATAACGAGGCCGACTACCGCGTAGATGAGTCAGGTAAGTTGAGCGTGTGCCGCCTGCCGGTTACCGATGCATCGCACATTACGTGGCTGGATGTCGATGGGATTCATGACCCCAAAGTCATTGCCGCCCTTGGACAGCAGTACCACCTTCACCCGCTGCTGCTCGAAGACGTGATGAACACCAACCAGAAGCCTAAACTCGAACTCTACAACGATACCGTAGTGTATGCCACGCTGAAAATGCTGCATTACAACCCCCAAACTCAGGAGATTGATCCTGAGCATATAAGCCTGGTGCTGGGCCATCGGTACCTGATTTCGTTTCAGGAGGAGCGCACCGCCGACATTTTTAGTCCCATTGTAGAGCGCATCAAAGCCTCATCGGGCAAAACCCGGCGCAATAGTCCCGATTACCTGCTATACTCGCTCATGGACCTCATTGTCGATAATTACTTCTCGGTGCTGGATTGTATTGGTGATAAGATGGACACCCTCGAAGAGCAGATCATGCAGGACCGGGCCGGAAAGCTGACTTTATCGACGCTCTACACGCTGAAACGCGATCTGGCCCAGACCCGCCGGTTGGTGTGGCCGATGCACGACATGCTCGGAGTCCTCCTTCGCGAAGAGTCAGCCCTGATTCATAAAGAAACCCTGCCCTACCTGCGCGACCTGTCCGACCATGTCAATCAGGTGATTGATATGGTCGATACCTACCGCGACCTGATTGCGGGCCTGACTGATGTGTATTACTCAACCGTAAATAACCGCATGAATCAGGTGATGAAAACACTGACCATTTTCTCGGCCATTTTCATGCCGCTGACCTTTATTGCGGGCATCTATGGGATGAATTTCGATAACATGCCCGAACTACACACCAAAACCGGCTATTTTTGGACACTCTTAGCCATGTTTATCATCGGTGTAGGCGAGTTTATTTACTTTAAACGACAAGGATGTATGTAAATCCCACCTGGCTGACCGACTCCCGGCAGCTAACTACCCCCGCCGATTCGGTGTTTTTTGCC
>JBBQUC010000444.1:0-4098 GCA_038212815.1 Cytophagales bacterium | reverse complement strand
GCACAGTATCGGATAATTTGTAGTTAATTTGTACAAATTATCCGATATTATGGTTTTCCGTTCATTATATCCATCGTTAGAAGCGCATTTAGCGAAGAAGCAGGTTACTGTCATCACTGGCATGCGCCGGGTAGGTAAGTCCACTGCCCTGCGCTATTTAATAAGCAAAGTAAGTCATGCTAACGTACTGTATCTGGACTTTGAGCGGATTGAAAATCGGATATTGTTTAACCAGCAGTCGTACAATGATATTGAGCGGGGGCTACAGGCACTAGGCTTATCGCTCACTACGCCAGCCGTAATTGCCCTGGATGAGATTCAGTTGGTGCCCAATAGCCCAAGCGTGATAAAAAGCCTGTATGACACCTACGGGATAAAGTTTCTGGTGACTGGGTCAAGTTCGTTTTATCTCAAAAACCACTTTTCGGAAAGTTTAGCTGGTCGAAAACAGGTTTTCGAGATGTTCACCCTTGACTTCGAGGAGTTTCTGCGGTTTAAAGGGCAGCCTACTACCGCGCTTACTATTGGCCGGATGCAACCTTTTCTCTTCACCTACTATGATCGCTGGCGGGGTTATTACGACGAATTTATCCGCTATGGTGGTTTCCCGGAAGTAGTATTGGCCGATAGCGAGAAGGCTAAAATAGACTATCTGAAAGATGTGCTAAACGCCTACATTGAGCTGGACGTACGGCTTTTAGCTGACTTTAGCCTGAGTGATACGCTCTACAAACTCATCCAACTGCTGGCGGTTCGGGTAGGTAGCCGGGTCGACTACAGTAAATTAGCCAGTATAACGGGCGAAAATCGGCATAAAATTAAAGACTATTTGCACCTGCTGGAATACACCTATTTTATCCAGATTGCCCGGCCTTTTACGGGTGGGTTAGATAAAGAATTGTCGAAGCAGCCTAAGTTTTATTTTTCAGATACGGGCTTGCTCCAACTCATGGGGCAGGTAAGCAGTGGGCAGGTATTCGAGAATGCTATTGCCAATCAGCTCGCCCAATTAGGCCCAGTCAACTATTATGAGCGCACCACCGGCACCGAAATAGATTTTATCCTGAATCGGGAGCGGGCTTTTGAGGTGAAAGAAACCTGCACCCCACACGATTTACAGGTGCTGGCTGACCGGGCCACTGCCGTGCAGTTAACCCACTATCAACTTATTGGCAGGCATTGGCCCGCCAGTGGTTTTGCCAACTTTATTTGGGGGGGTTCTGTTTGGTGATCTACTTACCAACCCGCTCCGGGTTTTCGCTCACAAACGCACCCCAGGCTCCTTTTTTGGTCTTTTTGGTGGATACAGCGGGCAGGGCGGTGGCATGAAACCGATGGCAGATAGCAATGGCCAGGGCATCGGTAGCATCGAAGAATTCCGGCTTTAGCTCGGCATGTAGCAGGTGAGCCACCATCTGCGATACCTGCTCTTTGGGCGCGTTACCGTTGCCCGTAACCGACTGTTTTACTTTGCGGGGGGCATACTCTACAATGGGGATACCCCGCGAGAGGGCTGCCGCCATCACCACGCCCTGCGCCCGGCCCAGTTTCAGCATCACCTGCACATTCTTGCCAAAAAACGGGTCTTCAATCGCCATCTCGTCGGGCATGTAGTCTTCAATAACCCGGCTGATCACCTCATGGAGTTTTTTCAGGCGATTTTCGTGTGCGCCGTATTTGCTCAGTTGCGCCACTCCGTATTGCAGCAGCCGCATCTGCTCACCCTGAACGGCAATCACGCCGTAGCCGGCAATGACCGTACCGGGATCGACACCCAGGATGATTTTCTCGGTGTCGGGCAGTTTGGGTACGGGTATTACGATGGACATAACGGGGTTTTTTTACAAATAAACGCTTTATTAGGCTATTCTACGGCATACTGCCCCAAAAACTTGCCCGCGCCCACAACGGAACGGATTTTAGCCCCGGCGGGTTTTGGTACGTATTCCCTCATTTTGCATTGACTACCTTTTTGTTTTCTGTCCCTGCCTGTCTGCGCTGGCAGTGTATCGGCATCAGTTTGTTAAGCCTGCTGCCCGCCGGAGTAGTGGCGCAAGCCTACGCACCTACTGATACTACTCAACTGCCGGTTAGCCAACCCGCCCGGCCTGACAGTAGTGCCGACATCTGGGATGTTTACCGAAAAATTCTGCATAAACCCAGCCCAACGCATCAGTCTGTCGGCGAGTCGGCGGGGATACATCCGTCTATTTTCCCGGAGTTGGCTTATGCCTTGCAAACTGGCTTTGCGGTAGGGGCCACCGCGAACATCTCATTTACCAGTGCCAACCCAGAGCAGAACGTATCGACCATCTATACCACTCCCCAATATACGCAGCACCACCAGATCATTATTCCGCTCATCACCTGCCTCTGGACAACCAATAATCGGTACAACATTGTGAGCGACTGGCGGTATTACGACTACTCAGCCGACGACTATGGACTCGGTGGTTACTCGCCCGGCACTGTCGATCACCTCATGTATTATTCGTACCTGCGGCTGTATCAGTCCGTTTCGCGCCAGATTATCCCCAATTTAGTGGCGGGACTGGGGTATAACCTCGACTACCACTGGCACATTCGGGATGAGAATAAAACCCCCGACCTCAACAACGACTACCAATTGTATGGCTCCTCCGAGCGGTCGGTCTCGTCGGGCTTAACCCTCAGCCTGATGTATAGCACCCGGCGCAATATCAACAATCCAGAAGGAGGCACTATGTATGCTTCCATCCTGTTTCGGCCTAATTTTCGGTTTTTGGGGAGCGACCAGAACTGGCAGTCGTTGCTGATGGACTTCCGCAAATACATTACCTGGCCAGCAGGGTCTCGGTCGGTGTTGGGGTTCTGGAATACCAACTGGCTCACACTGGGAGGCATACCCCCTTATTTAGACTTGCCCAGTACTGGTTGGGATACCTACTCTAATATTGGGCGAGGCTACACACAAGGCCGGTTTCGGGGCCGCAACCTCATTTATCTGGAAACAGAATACCGGATGCCCATTTCGCGGAATGGGTTGCTGGGCAGCGTATTTTTTGCTAATATCCAGAGTTATACAGAGGGGCTGGGGGGTAATTTCAGGCGGCTGCTGCCGGGTGGTGGCGTGGGGTTACGCCTGAAAGTCAATAAACACTCGAACCTGAATTTTGCCCTCGACTACGCAGTTGGTCTCGACGGGAAAGGGGGGGTATTTGTGAATTTAGGCGAGGTGTTCTGATATGGCCACGCTGCTCATCCTCGTGGTTGCGGGCTATGCCAGCCTGACGGGCGCACTTTGGCTGGCCTGGCAACGGTTAGATGAGCATCCGGTCGAGCCGGGTACTGGGCTGAGCGATACCCAACCCCCATTCATTTCTGTGGTTATTCCGGTTCGCAACGAAGCCGCCAGCCTACCGGCTCTGCTGGCTGATCTAAACGGCCAAACCTATCCTCACTTCGAGGTCATTGTGGCCGACGATGCCTCTACCGATGCAACCTTAGCCATCGCCCAACAAGCAGTTTCCACCGTGCATTTTGCCCTGCACCCAATCGCACTGACCAACGACCCCACTACCCGTTCGCCCAAGAAACGAGCCATCGGCCAAAGCATTGCGCTAGCGCAGGGTATGCTCATTGTTACCACCGATGGCGATTGCCGGGTGGGGCCACAATGGCTCGAAACCATTGCCCGGTTTTATCAGCAGACTGGTGCCAAACTCATTACCGGCCCTGTTACGTTTGCAACGGTTCCGGGCGTTTTTGCGTCTCTACAAACAGTGGAGTTTGCGAGCCTGATTGGCACAGGCGCAGCAACCGGGGCACTGGGTTTCCCAACGATGTGCAACGGGGCTAACCTGTGTTACGAAAAGCGGGTTTTTGAGGCTGTAGGCGGGTTTAGTGGGGTCGATCAGATAGCATCCGGCGATGATGAATTGCTGATGCACAAGATAGCGGCCCGTTATCCGGGTAGCATCCGGTTTTTGAAAAACCCCGCTGCCCTGGTGCAGACTATACCACACCGCTCGCTGTCAGCGTTTTATCAGCAGCGTAAGCGGTGGGCCAGCAAATGGCGGGCATACAGTAGCTACGGGCCAACACTACTGGCCGTTTTTG
>JBBQUC010000443.1:0-4117 GCA_038212815.1 Cytophagales bacterium | reverse complement strand
ACTCGTTTGTGGTTAGTAGTTAATTGGTTGTGAGTAGTGGTTTGTGGGGTTGCATACTACGTACAGACCCCCAACCACTACCCCGTTTTCAGTTCTTCCCATCCAGGGCTTTCAACTTTGCTTTGGCTTCGGTCACAATGGCCTCGTCGGTGGCGTTGTCGATAATGGAGTTCAGCACGGCTTTGGCCTGAGCGAGTTCATTCTGGGCCGCGTAGTTGTCGGATACCAGAATAAATGCCTTGCCTTTCCAGTAATCGAATCCCTCGAAGGTTTCATTGAATTTCAACAGCGTGGCCACCGATTCTTTGTACTTTTTCTGCTTATACTGCCCCTCACCAATCAGGTAGTTGGCTTCGGCTCCGTTCACATCTTTGGCCAGGGCAATGGTTTTCTCAAAGTCGGTGGTGGCGGTTTTGTAATCGCCTTTGGCATAGGCTACTTTACCGAGCATGAGTTGGGCACGGTTCTGTGCCCCCGGCACCACGTTGCCGACAGTCAACACCTCGCGGGCATAGAAGGCCGCCGAGTCAGGTTTAGCGTAGGCCAGGTAGGTATCCATCAGGCCGAGTTGAGCGGCTACCTGCTCTGGTTTACCAGTGGCCTGCGCCAGCACAATCTGGTAGTTACGCACGGCACGGGGCCAGTTTTTCTGCTGCCGTTCCAGGTCAGCCGCCCGCGTAGCCGAACGCACTACAAACTCCGATTTTCCGTCCTGAATAACCTGGCTGTGGTATTTCAGGGCATTCGTGGGGTCGCCCTGACGGGCGTAGGTCTCGGCCAGGTAGTAGCGGGCCTCTGACCCATTGGGGCTGGCGGGGTACTCCCGCATGAACGCCTGAAACGCAGTAACCGCCTGAGCATATTTCTCATTGGCATACAGGCTTTTGGCGTTTTCAAACTGCACTTTCTCGACCTCTGTACTGCCAGGATTACCTTGTTTATATTGCCCCAGCACATCTGAAAACTCTTCGGGTCGCCCGGCATCGTTCAGGGCATTTTGCAGGCCCAGCAGGGCACTTTGCGCCGAAGGGGTGTTGCCATAGTCGCTCAGAATCCGGCGGTAGTCGGCAATAGCGGGGTCATACTGCTGGAGGTTCGTGTAGGCAATAGCCCGTTTCAGCAGGGCTGTAGGCAGGAGGTAACTTTGGGGTTTAGTCTGGATAAGTCGAGAAAACCCCTGAATGGCAGACTGGTAACTCCCTTTTTCAAAATCGACGTTAGCGGTTTGAAACAGGGCATCGTCGGCGAAGCGTGAACTGGGAAACTGCCGCTGTACCTGATCGAACTGGGCCTGCGCTTCACTATCTCGCCCCACGTAGGTCAACACCATCCCTTTCTGGTAGGTAGCATACTCACGGTCGGCACCAGCCGCAATGGCCTGGTCGTAATACCGCATGGCTTCGGTGTATTGCTTGGCGGCCAGCAGGCAGTCGGCCGTGCGCAGGGTAGCATCGCCCACCAGGGCGGCATCCAACGAACCCGCTTTCAGAAACTGCTGGAAAAGCGACAGAGCGCGGGCAAAGAGTTTCTGGTTATAATAGGCGTAGGCCAACCCATACAGGGCACGGGTGGCATTCTCGCCCGACCGAACGGTTCCGTATAGGGGAATGGCAGCCTCGTATTTTTTCAGGGCCGACAGGGCTTCGGCTTTATAAAACGTAGTGCTGGCCTTCGTGTCGGCATCGGAAGCTACCGAGAGGGCTTTATCGAAGCTAGCAATGGCAGCTTCGTAGCGATCGGCATTGTAGTCGTTCACGCCCTGGTTGTAGGTAAGCCGGGCATAGGTGGCGTTTAGTTTAGCCGTCCGGCGTTTGAGCCGCTCGATGTACGCGATGGCGGCCGGGTAATTATTGGAGGCCAGGTAGGCCTCACCGGTCAGTTCATTCGTTTCATCGGCAAACGCCCCGTCGGGGTATCGTTTCAGGTACTCGCCAAACTCGCGCACAGCCTCAGTGCCATGCCCCTGATCGAGTTGGAGCTTCGCGTGGGTAAACTGGGCTTCTTCCTGAATAGCAGGACTGAACCCCAGTCGGCCCGCCTGGTCGAAGGCAGTGAGGGCATACGCCGGATTTTGAACCTGTAGGTAGCTGATTCCGAGCGTGTAGGAGGCATACTGCGCGGTAGTATCCCGCCCCCCGGCAATGGGCTTCAGTTGGGTGATGGCATTCGGGTAATCGCCCGTTTTAAACAGCGACTGCCCATAGCGGAATTTCACGGCTGCGGGGGCTTTCGCGCCCTGCGTTGTTAGAAACCGCTTGTAATACGGAATCGCTTTGGCATAATTGCCCTGCCGATAATAAACCTCTGCCGTGTACAGGGCTACTTCGGCCAGTACATTCCCCGTTCCCCGGCGCAGCAGCGGCTCCGTATAAGCTACCAGTTCGTCGTAGCGGCCTTCTTTGTAGAAAGCCTGAGCAATCCAGTTGGGTACTTCGTTCTGGTAGGTCGGGTTTTGCTCGATACGCCGAAAATCGCTGACGGCCTCGGAATAATTTCCCTGCCGGAAATTAATTACCCCGGCGTAATACGAGGCACCGGGAGCCACGGCCAGGTTAGGGTCTAGTTTAATCTGGTTTAGCAACGGCAATGCTTTGGGCAAATTCTGGGTATTAAAATAAGACAGCGCCAGTCGGTAGGCATTGTCAGCATTCGTAGCGGTTACAATTCGCCCACTCCCGACGGCTTTTTCCAGAAAAGAGATGGCTTTGCCGTAATCAGCTTTCGTAAAATAGTACGTACCTAAGTCGCCGTAGAGTTGGCCAGCTTTGGGATGTTCGCTGTGGTTTTTCACGAACCGATCAACCAGTACCTCCGCCCCCGGCTCGTTGGCATATAGGTTGGTGAGCGCAATGTAATACTCCGCCGATACGGCATTCTGGTCGGTAGTATTCAGCAGGGTAGCCCGCTGCCCCACGGCCCGGCTATCGAGGTATTGCTGAAACTCCTGCCGGGCAGCGGCATAATTATTCTTCTCGAAAAGTTCGACTCCGGTTCGGTAGTGGAAGTCGGGTTCGGTAAAACTCAGGGTTCGCTGGGCAACGCCAGGCAGGGCAGGCAGCAGCCCAACTGTCAGGAGCAGCAGGGAGCAAAGGGAACGGTGAGTGGGTTGGTGCATAAAAACCGGCGTAGTCTGGGTTGGCAGACGGTTGTGAATCGGGCAAAAGCTGTGTACTTTCGCCCAAAATTAGGCGACTCTCTACGTTAAATCATCAAAAAAACGATTGTTATTCCAATTTCCGTATGAATAAGTCCGGGCTACTCTGCTTTTTACTCAACGTCTGCCTTGCTCTTGGGTCTGTTTGGGCATCCCCCCCCGACGAAGTGGCCCCGCAACCAGCCATTACGTTTACCCTGGCCATGCCGCAGCCGCAAACCCATTATTTTGAGGTTACCATGCACCTAACGGGCCATGCCTCCACTACCAACGCCCGCAAACTGGGGCATGTGGATGTAAAAATGCCGGTCTGGACCCCTGGCTCGTATCTGATTCGGGAATACGCCAAGAACGTGGACGGGTTTTTCGCCACCGCCGACGGGGGCGACGGGCAGCCCCTGCGCACTGAAAAGATGAGTAAAAACCGTTGGCGGGTGTATGCTGGTACTGACGCACTGACCATTCGGTACCGGGTTTATGCCTTTGAGCTGAGTGTCAGAACGAGTTTCCTGGACGATGAACATGGCTATGTAACCCCGGCGGGCCTGTTTCTCTACCACGATGCGCTTAAAGACATACCGCAGCGACTAGTCATTCAGCCCGCTCCTGGCTGGAAAACGGTGACCACGGGTCTGCCCGCCATACCGGGTGCTGCCTTCACCTACGAAGCCCCTACGTTCGATGTACTCATTGATTCCCCGCTGGAGATTGGCAACCACCGGCAGTTTCACTTTACTGCCGCCGGGGTACCCCATACTGTCGCGCAGTTTGGCGCGGTGGACTACGATGAGAAAAAGCTTATCCGCGATTACCAGCGCGTGTGCGAAACGGCAACAACGGTGATTGGCGAACATCCCTGTACAGACTATACCTTTATTGTACAGCACCTGGCGCAGGGCGGAGGGGGGCTGGAACACCAAAACTCCACCACCCGGGAGATTAGTCGGCATGCCTACGACCGCG
>JBBQUC010000442.1:0-4125 GCA_038212815.1 Cytophagales bacterium | reverse complement strand
GATGCGTTTATTTCCTGCTGGGACGAGAAATACCGCAGCAAAACCGTCCGGCCCGAAACAGTGATTAACAAAAGTCTTGACCCTCGCTGGACACCCTTCCTGCAAACACCCCCTTTTCCCGAATACCCCAGCGGGCATAGCACCATCACGGCCGCAGCCGCTACCGTATTGACTAGCCTGATGGGCGATAACATTGCCTTTACCGACTCTACCGAGTTTAAATATGGGCATGGAGTACGGTCGTTCAACTCGTTTAAAGAAGCTGCCCGCGAAGCTTCCATTAGCCGGTTTTACGGCGGTATTCACTACAAATCGTCGCTAGACAACGGAGCCGCTGCGGGAGAGAAAATCGGGCAGTTGGTGTTGCAGAAAGCAAAAGGTGTCAAGCCCACCGTGGCACAACGGTAATAAATAAACTCAATTGCCATGCTTATCCGCCTGACCACCTGTTTACTACTTGCCTCCCTCGCACAACCATTTCAGGCTTTACCGCAATCCATCGACCCCGCCCGGTTCAACGCTATGCAGTGGCGCATGATTGGCCCACACCGGGGTGGGCGCACGGTGGGTGCCGTGGGGGTGCCGCAGCAGCCCAATGTGTTTTACATCGGCGTAAACAACGGCGGTGTCTGGAAAACCACCGACTATGGCCGCACTTGGAACCCCATTTTCGACGATCAACCTACCGGCTCCATTGGCGATGTAGCCGTAGCCCCCTCTAACCCCAATGTGGTGTATGTGGCCTCTGGCGAAGGGCTGCAACGGCCCGATCTCTCTGTGGGCGATGGCATGTATAAATCGGTGGATGCAGGCAAAACATGGACCCACCTTGGCCTGCGCGAGGGACAGCAGATTGGGGGCCTGGCCATTGACCCCACCAACGAAAACCGCGTATTTGCCGCCGTGCTGGGCCACCCCTATGGCCCCAACACTGAACGGGGTGTGTACCGCAGCACCGACGGTGGCACCACCTGGGAGCGAGTTTTATACAAAGACGAGAACACCGGAGCCATTCAGGTCACCATCGACCCCAAAAATCCCAGTATTGTGTATGCCGACCTTTGGGCCGCCCGGCAAGGCCCCTGGGAGAATGGACAATGGCAGGGGCCAGAAAGTGGCCTGTATAAATCGACGGATGGCGGCACTACCTGGCACAAACTCACCACTGGCTTGCCCACGGTAGCCCAGGGCTTGGGCCGCATCGGATTTTGCCTGGCACCCAGCAATCCAAACCGCCTGTATGCTACCGTCGATGCACCTAAAGTAGGTGGTATCTTCCGCTCCGACGATGCGGGGGAGTCGTGGCAGCGCGTGAGCCAGGATGGGCGTATCTGGGGCCGGGGCAGCGATTTTGCCGAGGTGAAAGTGCACCCCACCAACCCCGATATTGTGTTCAGTGCTGACGTGGACACCTGGAAATCGGCGGACGGGGGCCACACCTGGACAGCGTTTCGGGGTGCGCCCGGTGGCGACGATTACCACCGACTCTGGATAAACCCCACCAATCCTGATATTATGCTGATAGCCTGCGACCAGGGTGCCATTGTCACGGTCAACGGTGGGCAATCGTTCAGTTCGTGGTATAATCAGCCAACGGCGCAGTTCTACCACGTCAGCACCGACAATGCTTTCCCGTACAATGTACTGGGAGGGCAGCAGGAGAGTGGCTCGGTAAGTATTGCTAGCCGGGGCAACGATGGCAGCATTACATTTCGGGAGTGGCATCCGGTTGGTGTTGAAGAATACGGCTACGCTGCCGCTGACCCACTCGACCCAAACATTATTTACGGCGGCAAGATTACCCGCTACGACAAACGCACCGGACAGGTGCAGAACATCGCGCCCGAAGCCGTGCGGTCGGGGCAGTATCGCTTTGTCAGAACAGCCCCCGTGCTATTCGCTCCCACCGACCCAAAAACGCTCTACTTTGCGGGTAATGTGCTGTTCAAAACCCGCGATGAAGGGCAAAGCTGGCAGGTAATCAGCCCCGACCTTACCCGCGAAACCTACCCCGATATTCCTGAGAGTGTGGGGGTTTACCGCACCAATGTCCAAAAAACCATGCCCCGGCGTGCGGTTATTTACACGGTTGCGCCCTCGCCCAAAGATGGTAATGTAATCTGGGCGGGTACCGATGACGGACTGATACACCTAACCCGCGATGGCGGTAAACGCTGGATAAATGTAACCCCACCCGCCGTAACTGCCTGGAGTAAAGTCTCGCTGATGGATGCTGGTCATTTCGATGCCAACACCGCCTATGCTGCTGTAAACCGGATTCGCTGCGACGACCTGCGCCCGCATATATACCGCACTCATAATGGCGGCAAAACCTGGCAGGAGATTGTAACCGGCTTGCCCAACGACCCCATCAATGTCGTGCGCGAAGACCCCCTGCAACGAGGCTTGTTAGTTGCCGGTTCCGAGCGGGCGGTATATGTCTCCTTCGATGATGGTGACCACTGGCAAACGCTGCGGCTGAATATGCCCTCCACTTCCATCCGCGATTTGGTGATTAAAGACGATGACCTGGTTATTGGTACGCATGGCCGCTCTTTCTGGATATTAGACAACATTACACCCCTGCGCCAACTAGCAGCCGCCCCTAACGCTAGCGGCCCCACCCTGTACAAACCCCAACGGGCCTACCGGATTCGCTGGAACATGAACCCCGACACGCCCTTGCCACAGGAAGAACCCGCCGGTCAAAATCCACCCGACGGAGCCATCATCGACTATGCCCTGACCGACAACGCATTGGGTGAGGTAACATTGCGTATTCTGGATGCGGGCGGCAAACTGGTGCGCCGGTTTAGCAGCACTGATACGGCATACTCCCTACCTGACCTGAATATCCCGCTGTATTGGGTGCGTCCTCAGCAAATTTTATCGGCCAAAGCCGGGGCGCACCGGTTTTTGTGGGACATGCGGTACGCGCCCTTACCCGTGCCACCCTCGTTCCCTATTGCCGCCACCTACGGCCAAACCGCCCCCGACCCCACTGCTCCGTGGGTACTGCCGGGTAACTACACTGTGCAACTAACCGCCAACGCCAAAACCTACTCCCAGCCGTTGACAATTGTGATGGACCCCCGCGTAAAAACCAGCCCAGCGGCTCTGAAACAGCAACACGATATATCAATAGCCATCTATGAAAGCCGTAAGCGCGTACTCACAGCCTTACAAGAAACCGACCGGTTGCAGGCCCAACTAGCCGACCGGTTACCAAAAGCTATAGGCGCATTGGCCACCAGCCTGTACGCAGTTAGCCAGCAGGTAGCCAACCTGCAAACCCCAGGGTTAGGCAAGCAACCCACCAATTTTGCCCGTTTAAACGATACCTTGGCGGGCCTGTTCAGTGTATTGCAGGATGCAGACCGCCCACCCACCACGCAAGCCATTCGGGCATTTACATTTGTAAACGCTAATATAGAAACTATTATGTTGCAGTGGAAAACATTGAAAAGCAGCCTGCATACTCTCAATAATGAACTCACGAAAGCAGGACTGCCCGCGCTGAATTAATGAAAAAAGCGGCCTGTGTAGCACACAGGCCGCAGGCGGTTGACTCTATATGGTGCGGAGCTAGTCGGTGAATGCCTAAGCCGCTGTAAAGGTGCGAAATGGTTTTCTGGCCCACAACGGGAAAAATACGGTATCAAATACCGTATTTTTCCCGCTCAAATACGGGAAATTTCCCGTTGACAGGGATACCCCCCGACTTTACCTTGCAGGCAGTTAATTCACCCCTTAATCCACGTATCTATATGCCCCTCTTCAATATTTTTCTGGAAAATGATGCCCCCGGTACAGTTATTCCTGACCCCGAAGCTCGCCGACATACCTGGAATGACGAGCCGCTTTTCAGGGAAGACCTCCCGACCCCTGCCGACCTGCTGCCTGCGCAGATGAACCGATTGATTAGCACATTTATCAAGCCGGAATGGATAGAAACTGGCAAGCCTAAGCGCGAATTGGTGCTGTTTTTTACGGTGAATAAAAAAGTGCTGACCGAAATTCTTAGCCAGGCCGATTGTGAAGGCGTTCGTATCTTTATCAGTAGTAAAGGAGATAAGGTCACAACCACTAACCTGACCATTAAGCCGGTCAATGCGCGGTTAGATG
>JBBQUC010000441.1:0-4127 GCA_038212815.1 Cytophagales bacterium | reverse complement strand
CTAAGAACAGGTGATATGCACTGGAAATGCGAATTCAAGAGTTAAAGTCCTGACATATAAGCACTAAAATAAGAATTAAAGTACTGTTAAAATAGTAAAACAAGGTTATATGAGTACATTAAAATTGCACTTTTGCATGTCGAAAGCTGTTAGTTCATCAATTCAGAAAACGTAAAGCCTGTTTGTTAAATGCTCTTAAATTCATTATGAAATTCTCTATACTTGTCTGTACACTGCTATTTGGTTTGTCGGCTGGTGTAAGCAAGGCCGGCGATACGCTCTCGGTATCGTTGCCGCAGGCAGAAGCTCAGTTTGTTGCGCGAAACCTCAACCTGATTGCTAACAAATTCAGCATCAATGAAAGTCAGGCCTATGCCGTGCAGGCTCGGTTGTTGCCAAACCCCACTATTTATGTGGAGCAAATGCCCTACAACCAACAATCGAAAGAAGCCTTTCCGCTAAAACAAAGTAACTCAGAGCAGGTGGTTCAAGTGCAGCAACTGCTGCTGCTGGCTGGTAAACGAAATAAGCAACTGGCCATTGCTCAAACCCGAACCGACATTGCTGCCGACCGTTTTTACGACCTCATCCGTACGCTGAAATACCAGCTTCGCAGTACCTTTTACGATTTGTATTATGCTCAGCAAACCTTGCCGGTCTATGGCCAGGGGATAGAAACCCTACAACGCACGGTTGGCCTCTACCAACAGCAGTACGATAAGGGCAACGTGCCGCTGAAAGACCTGACGCGGCTAAAAGCGTACCTGTTTAGCCTAACCATCGAACGCCAGCAGCTCCTGCGTCGAATCACCGACGATCAGGCCAGTCTAACCGTACTGCTCAATACCGATGCCACCACACAGATTCGGCCAGTGGTCAATATAAACGACCTGAACCGGTATCGGCCCGATTCGCTCAATCCGGCTGAACTTATCAATATGGCCAGCCAGAATCGGTACGATCTGAAAGGGTTTGTGGATCAGCAAAAACAGGAAGAACAAAACGTGGCTCTCCAGAAAGCATTGGCCATACCTGACTTAACCCTACAGGCTACCTACGACCGTAACGGCAGCTACATTCCGAATTATGTTGGCGTGGGGGTTGGGATTGGCCTGCCCGTTTTCAACAAAAATCAGGGCAACATTCAGGCCGCCAAAATTAGGGTACAGGGTAGTCAGGTAGCGGTAGCCGCCTACCGGCAACAAGTAGATACGGACGTACAACGCGCCCTGGTGAAAGCCCGACAGGCTGATCAAGTTTATCGCTCATTCGATAGGGGCTTCACCGATAGCTTTGGCAAACTGATTCAGGGAGTTACCCTGAATTACCAGAAGCGCAATATCGATGTGGTGGAGTTTCTGGACTTTTTTGACTCGTATAAAGCAGTTCAACTCCAGTACAATCAGTTACAAAACGACCGAACCCAGAGTGTAGAAGAACTCAACTTTGCGGTAGGCACCAGTTTGTTCGAGAAATAGATTAACCCCTAGTAAACATCCCCATGTTCATCGCTAAAAAACGCCGAAAAAAATTAGGAACCCTAACTGTGTTGATTGGCCTTGTCACGCTAGCCCTGGCCGGCTGCCATTCTGAAGACAATACGCAGGAGAATGCCAGTGAAAAACCCACTAAACAGCCTAATCTGCTGGCTAATGCTAAACTAGATACCGCCCGGCTGAAGGTAGTGAATAATGAACTGAGCCTGACGGGCAAAGTAACCTTCAATCAGGATAAAGTAGTGAAGGTGTTTCCGCTGGTGAGTGGCCACCTCGATGCCGTGAAAGTAGAACTCGGCGACCATGTGGTGGCGGGGCAGGTACTGGCCATTATCCGGTCGGGCGATCTGGCCGACCTGCAACAGCAGGCTATTGCTGCCAAAGGGCAACTGGCCGTAGCTCAGAAAAACATGCAGGTTGCCGAAGATATGACACAGGCGGGGCTATCCTCGCAGCGAGAACTGGTAGCCGCCCGGGAGCAGTTGAGTGCCGCCAAAGGCGAAGTGAACCGAGTGAGTGAGCGTCGGCGGATTGTGGGCGGGAGTGGCTCGGTCTATGTTATGAAAGCCCCCGTCAGCGGGTTTGTGGTCGAGAAAAGTGCCGCTGCCGGTATGGAACTGAGGTCTGATGATCCTGAGAGCTTATTCACCATCTCGAACCTCGACCAGGTTTGGGTGCTGGCTAACGTGTATGAATCAGACATCGATAATGTGCGGGTTAACTACCCAGCGCAGATTACTACCCTGGCCTATCCTGATAAAATCTATACTGGACGGATCGACAAAATCTTTAACGTGCTGGATCCCGACAGTAAAACCATGAAAGTGCGCATCACCCTCGACAATGGCGATATTCATCTGAAACCAGAGATGTTCACCAACGTAACCCTTGAGTTTGCGGGCCGGGAGCAGCGGATAGCCATTCCGGCCTCGGCCGTGGTGTTTGATAAGAGCCGCAATTTTGTAGTGGCCGTTACTCCGAAAAACCAGCCCGTGGTGCGCGAGGTGAATGTGTTTAAAACCATCGGTAAAACCACTTACCTGACCAGCGGCCTACAGGCTGGCGAGCGGGTAGTTACGCAAAATCAACTCCTGATTTACAACGCGCTGGGCAACTAGCCTCCCGACTTTATTCCATGAACAAGTTCATAAGAAGTATTCTGACGTTCTCGCTGAAGAACAAATTCTTCGTGTTTTTTCTGACCGCCCTGGCGGCTGTATTTGGCTTTATCAGCTATCAGAACACACCCATCGAGGCTTTCCCCGACGTGACCAATACCCGGATTACCATTATTACCCAATGGCCGGGCCGGTCGGCAGAGGAGATCGAAAAGTTTGTGACCATACCCATCGAGATTGGGTTGAACTCGGTGCAGAATAAAACGGATGTTCGCTCGACCACCCTCTTTGGCCTGTCGGTGGTTAACGTGCTGTTCGATGATGGCGTGGATGATATCTTTGCCCGCCAGCAAGTGAACAACCTCCTGCCAGGAGTTGATCTTCCCGAAGGGATCAAACCGGATGTGCAGCCGCCTTATGGTCCTACGGGCGAGATTTTCCGCTATACTCTCGATTCGCCTACACGGTCGGTACGCGAGTTGAAAACCATTCAGGACTGGGTGCTGGATCGGCAGTTTAAGAGCGTACCGGGCATTGCCGATGTGGTAAGCTACGGGGGAGAAGCCAAAACGTATGAGATCACCGTTGATCCGCATCGCCTGCTCGACTATAACGTAACCCCACTGCAACTATATCAGGCTGTTGCCAATGCCAACGTGAACGTAGGGGGCGACGTGATCGAGAAAAACTCGGAGGCTTATGTGGTGCGCGGTATCGGGCTGCTCAATAATCAGCAGGATATTCAGAACATCGTGATTAAAAACGTAAATGGCACCCCCATCATGGTGCGCAACGTAGCACAGGTGTCAGAGTCGGCCCTGCCGCGATTGGGTCAGGCCGGGCGCGACGACCGAAACGATGTGGTAGAGGGCGTAGTGATTATGCGGAAGGGCGAAAACCCCAGCCTGGTTATTCAGCGGGTAAAAGATAAAATAGCCGAGCTAAACGACCACATTCTACCCTCCGATGTAAAGATTAACACCTTTTACAACCGCGAAACGCTCATTAATTTCGCTACTCATACCGTTACCCACAACCTCATTGAAGGCATTATTTTCGTGACGGTCATTGTATTCCTGTTCATGGCCGACTGGCGTACCACTGTCACAGTGTCTATAGTCATTCCACTGGCTTTGCTGTTTGCGTTTATCTGCCTGCGGTTAAAAGGCATGTCGGCCAACCTGCTCTCGATGGGGGCCATTGATTTCGGCATTATTGTGGATGGGGCCGTGGTAATGGTAGAGGGCATTTTTGTGATGCTCGACGAATTGGCACACGAGCGGGGTATGGCAGCTTTTAATAAACTGGCCAAATCAGGGGCGATTCGGAAAACCGGTACCGAAATGGGAAAAGCTATTTTCTTCTCCAAACTGATCATTATTACCTGCCTAATCCCGATTTTCTCGTTTCAAAAAGTGGAGGGTAAACTGTTCTCTCCTCTGGCCTGGACGCTGGGATTTGCCCTGCTGGGTGCCTTGATTTTTACCCTGACTCTGGTGCCAGTGCTGTCGAG
>JBBQUC010000440.1:0-4134 GCA_038212815.1 Cytophagales bacterium | reverse complement strand
GTACTCTTTAGCTTTAGCTACTTTCTTGTCTGCCTTCATCTCTTTCTTGGCAGCTTTCCCTTCCTGAACGGCCTGGGCCATGCCAGGTTGTACTGCCAGCAGCATAATGCAGGCCGAAGCAGCGATGATTAGTTTTTTCATAACAATTTGTGTTTTGTGTAGTGTGCTTCTTAATGATAAGCACTTGAATAGGTATAAAACGATTTGGTAACAACTTTGTTTAACAGTTCGGCTAATTCGCTGTTAAAAGGTTGACAGCAACGCCTGTACTATGCACAACGGGCTATCAACGTAGCAATGCCTGAAACCATCTCCCCGATGTTTTAACGATGCGCTGCTGTGTTCTGAAATCAACATAAACCAACCCAAACCGGGGGCGATACCCTTCTGCCCATTCGAAGTTGTCGAGGAATGTCCAGACAAAATAACCGTCCACGGGCATACCGGCCTGTTTAGCCTGTAATACCTGCGCCAGGTACTGCTCGTGGTAGGCCACCCGCGCCGGGTCATGCACACCTCCCTGCTGTACGGTATCGTAAAAGGCAGCTCCGCTTTCAGAAATATACAGGCGGGGTATATTGGGGTACTCCGAAAACTGCCTGATAATCTGGTACATGCTTTCTGGATATACTTCCCAACCCATTTCGGTAATGGTGGCTATCTGCCGCTGCAAAGGCGATATTTGCCTGGCCCAGAGGGCGGGCAACAGCAGTGAATGCTCGACTACGGCCCGAAAATAATGCTGAATACCCACAAAATCGAACTGGAAAGCCAGTCGCTCCATGTCGTTTCCTTTTGCCACTTTTTTAGCAATCCGGCTCAGAAAGGTGAGTTCCTGAGTGGGGTAGCCCATCCCTAAAGCGGGTTCCAGAAACAGCCGGTTTAGTAGCGCATCGACACGGGCGGCTGCGGCTATATCGCGGGCCGCGCTGGTAAAGGGCTGTACGGGCGAACAGGAGAACGTAGTGCCTACTAGTGCATTGAGCACGTTCTGCCGCGTAATGCGGCCCCCCTCGGCCTGAGCCAGGGCCGTGTGGTGAATGGCAGGGAGCAGGTTCCAGAACCCCCGCCGACCCGGCGCGTGCTGCCCCGTAAAATAGCCCAGTACCGAAAATGCCAGAGGCTCATTCAAGATAATCCAGTGCTTCACTTTATGCCCAAACGCCTTGGTACATACGTCCACAAAATCACCGAACCAGGTCACAATCTGCCGGTTTACCCAGCCACCTTTGTTTTCCAGAACCTGCGGCAAATCCCAGTGATACAGAGTAATCCAGGGGGTAAGCTCCAGTGCCAGGCAATGGTCGATGAGCCGGTCATAAAACCGCAACCCTGCTTCGTTGATACGCCCGCCCCAGGCTGGCCCAACCCCATCGGGCAGTATCCGCGTCCAGGCCAGCGAAAACCGGAACGCCGACAGGCCTAGGGCTTTGTGGAGGTGTAAGTCTTCTTCGAACCGGTCGTAAAATTCGCAGGCACAATCGGCATGTTCGCCTGTCTTGATTTTGCCTTTCTGATGGCTAAAAGTGTCCCAAATGGTTGGGGTGCGACCATCGCGGTCAACGGCGCCTTCAATCTGGTAAGCTGCCGTAGCCGTTCCCCACACAAAGTCGGCACCAAAATCGGCTTTTGTAAAGGGGGGTACGGTGAATAACTCAGGCATGGACAGAATTTTTTAGCAAAAATACGCGGGGTTAGGCAGATATAATGTTAACTTTCTGACCTATGAAACCTACACTTCTTCTCCTTCTTCTCGCCAGTTCCCTCTGTGCCCAAACCCCACAGCAACGCGTCAGGGCGTACTGGCAAAGTCGCCAAACTACCCTCATGGACGAGTACCGGCAGTTGCTGAGTATTCCCAACGTATCGGCCGATACCGCTAATGTGCGCCGGAATGCGCTGTTTATTCAGCAGATGATGCAGCAGCGGGGCATACCGGCTCAACTGCTCGAAGGTACGAAACCCGGTACCAACCCCGCTGTGTTTGGCCAGATCGATACGCCCGGAGCTACCAAGACCATTGTCTTTTATGCCCATTACGATGGCCAGCCCGTAAACCCCAAACAGTGGGCCGAGGGTCTCTCACCCTTTGTGCCGGTGTTCATAACCGCCCCCATCGAGCAGGGCGGCACTATCATTACCACCTACAAGTCCGGCGACCCTATCGACCCTAACTGGCGACTGACGGGCCGGGGTAGTGCCGATGATAAGGCCGGGGTGATGACCATTCTGAACGCTTACGATGCGCTCAGAAAAAGCAATATCAAACCCAACGCCAACCTGAAATTCTTTTTTGAGGGCGAAGAAGAAGTAGGCTCTACCCACCTTACCGATATTTTTGAGAAACACCAGGCTAAGCTGGCCAGTGATGTCTGGATCATTGCCGACGGCCCGCGTCACCCATCGGGCAAACGGATGGTGGAGTTTGGCGTACGGGGCGATGTAAACATGCACCTGACGGTTTACGGAGCCAAACGCCCCCTACACAGCGGTAACTACGGCAACTGGGCACCCAACCCGGCCCTCCGCCTGGTAAAACTGCTGGCCAGCATGAAAGACGAGAATGACCGGGTGCTGGTAAAGGGCTTTTACGACGATGTTACCCCCCTGACCGCCAGCGAACAGCAGGCTCTGGCCAGCGTACCCAACATGGAGGCCACCCTAAAACAGGAATTGGCTATTGCCAAGCCCGATGGTAACGGAGCCTCATTTATGGAGCTACTCATGCGTCCTACCCTGAATATCAACGGTATCCAAAGTGCCAATGTAGGGGCAATGGCGGGTAATATCATCCCTACCAAAGCCGATGCCGTGCTGGATTTACGCCTGGTGCGGGGTAATGATGTAGCCCGGCAGGTGGGCCGCGTCACCGATCATATCCGGGCGCAGGGTTACCAGGTCATCGACCATGAACCCACCGATACCGAGCGGATGCAGTACGATAAACTGATTAAAATCCGGGTAGGATCGGGGTATAACGCGCAGCGCACCCCTATGAACTTGCCTATTGCTCAATACGTGATTGCTGCTGTGCAAAGCACCACCCCCGACCCCATTGTGCTGCTGCCCTCAGCGGGGGGTAGCCTGCCACTCTATATGTTTGAGAAGGTGCTGAACGCTAATGTACTCTCGGTGCCGGTAGTGAACTACGATAACAACCAGCACGCCGAAAATGAGAATATGCGGGTGGGGTATTTGTGGGAGGGCATCGAGATGATGGCGGCTATTATGCTGATAAACTAAGCAAATCCGCTGGTAGTCAGGCCAGGTGTTGGTTAATAAAATCCTGACTGAATGCTTTTATCTCGTCGCGCACGGTTCGGTAGCTGGTCATAATCTCTTCCGGGGTTCCAGTGGCTCTTGATGGGTCGGTAAAGTTGTGGTGGGTGCGGTTGGCCCGGCCAATCCAGACGGGACACCGTTCGGCGGCTGAGTCGCAGACGGTAATTACGTAGTCGATAGGAAGGTGGGCATATTCGTTCACGTGGTTGGAGGTATGCTGGCTGATGTCTAATCCATCTTCGGCCATAACCTGCACAGCTTTGGGGTTCAGGCCGTGGGTCTCTACCCCCGCGCTGAGTACGGTAGCCCGCTGACCAGCAATCTGTTGAAGGTAACCATGCGCCATCTGGCTACGGGTCGAGTTACCCGTGCAGAGAACCAGAATAATAGGAGAAGTCATAAGGCATGTTTGGGATTAATGAATACCTACCGTGGTGCTACGCCGTTCCAGTAGCAGCACATCGCGCCAGATGCCGTTGCGCTGCCCAATTTTTTCGCGGTAGCCTACCCGGCGGAAACCGCACCGTTCGTGTAGGGCAATGCTGGCCTGGTTCTCAGGTAAAATGCCCGCCTGCAATGTCCAGAGACCAATCGCTTCGCTCTGCCGGATTAGTTCCGTGAGCAGTTGCCGACCAAGACCCTGCCCCCGAAAATCAGTTCCGATGTACAGGCTTACCTCGGCAACGCCCCCATACACACACCGGCCCGATACGGCTGATAATACGGCATACCCCGCTACGGTGCCGTCAACATCGGCCACCAACTGCGGGACTTCCAGATAATGAGTTGCCAGTTTATCGGGGCTGGGTGCCTGCGTTTCCAGCGTAGCATTGCCCGTGTCGATACCCTGCT
>JBBQUC010000439.1:0-4165 GCA_038212815.1 Cytophagales bacterium | reverse complement strand
CAGAAGATTTTGCAGGAACGTTTTGCGCCGGATGGCTTCAACGTCGGGCTGAACATTGGTCAGGCAGGCGGACAGAAATTCCCCCACGCGAGCATCCATGTGATTCCACGTTATAAGGAGAACGCGGGCGGTGGGGTGCGGAATGTGGTGAGAAGGTAGCCCTGACGCATTCCCAAAATAGTTGCGTACAGGAAGCACTCGTAGTAGTTGGCAAAGATTTTTCCCTGAGCAAACTTTTCTTCCTCCGTCCCCACCGAGGTATCAAATGCCCGTTTGCGGGATAGCCGCGTCGGCGGTCCGATTGTCAGTCAGGTCGCGGAAGCGGGTGGGGTAACGCGGCTCTTTCTTATTGAAGTGGTCGAGGAGGTTGGGCATATTGCTAAATCATTTTTAGTAAGATGTCTATGAATTTCTCAGCCCTGACAACAGTAACCTGAGGGAAATCTACAGCGTCTTTCAGCACGTTAAAATGACGATCATTCGTCACTAAATAGTCTGCTCCACAAGCAAAAGCACAGTCGGCAAACTTATCGTCGTCGGGGTCGGCCTTGATTTTATACCACTTGAAATAGACATCAATTAACGTAACGTTTGGCAGATTGAGCAATTCATACAGTTGCAGGTCTGTGCGCGGCACACCGAGTCGGATACTGATTTGCTCTTCATATTCGGTTAGTGTTTCGTTGGTTACGAAAAGCGTGTAATGCCCCTGCCTGAGTGCCTGAAAAATTGGGTGGAATGGCGAATGACTCGGCAAAGAAACCAGCAAGACATTCGTATCAAGAACTACATTCATCAGAACTTACTGATTTTCATCATTTAACCAGTCGTGCATCGTTTGTTCAGACCAGCCTTGCTGTTCCCAGGCTTTGTCGGCCAACGTACTTAGGCGATTAGCAAAGTACTGACCAATTAATACCTGAATATTTTTCAGATCGGTTTCGCTGACTTGCTTTGCATACAGTTTCAGGAGTTCCTGTTGCAGATTCGTCAATTTTCCAGTCGCTACCATATAGCTGTTAGTTACTTACGCCAAACTTAGGGAGTAATCTGTGGGGAACGAGAACAGAATGCTTATTGCTTGTCGGTCATTTTTTGCCGAATCTGTTCCACGAACTCGACTGATACACCGGCTATGTCAGCCAACTGCTCGACAGTCATATCTGTTTTAGTCAGTAAACTTCGCACGAAACGTTCTTCAGCCCTCTCCTGACCGATGAGATAAAATGCGTCTTTTTCCGGGCTGATAAACTGTGCAATGCTGTCCATAGCTGATTTTAGTTTTACACCTAAATTACGTAACTGCGCCAACACGCGCACTTGATTTATATGCTTTCTTAACGAAAAATCTCCACTGCTCGTTTCCTCTATCCGTTTGATAATCTGCTGTAGAGCCGTATCGGTGCTGTCACCGTCGAAGTTAGCAAGAATACTCAGAACAATTTCTTCGGGGCGGGCCGAACGAAGAAAAAGCCGATAGTCGAGCATAGAAAAGGCAATAAGCGGGAAGTCAAATTTCAGGTTTGGCCTGTCGAGTCGGGTTGGCATCTGCGGGGTTGTTGAGCCGAGAAAGATCACATATTGCCGAATGGGTAATTGGTATTTTCGCTCCAACATGATGTAATATTCAGCCATGCGATAGACCATTTCAGGCTCGTCAGCCACTTGAAATTCAATCTGCAATACATAAATATTCCCCTGATTATCAGTTATTTTCTTCAGAACATCAGGCTTACGCTCTTTGGTATGCTGTACATCGTCAGGTAATTCCTCCGACAACACCGCCGTGATACCAAGCACGTTTTGTAGCAAGCCGGGGATAATGGCTTCCAGGTTTTCCTTAAATATTTTATCGTATTGGCTGACCTGTTTACCCATGTTATGCCGTAGGTTTTAGCAACTCACTTTCTGAATGGTGATTTCCAATTCACTCCGGTAAGCGTTAGTTATGCCATCGGGCATATCTAATTGATACACATTCAGTAACTTACCCGTTCCCTGAATTGCTATATTTAATTCACGAAGCCGGTCAAGGTCGGGTTTGTTAGAAAAACCAGGGCTACTATTTATCCAGCCATTTCGCCCGCTCTACTGCCCCGGCTTCATCGGTTAGCACAGCCAACAATACCCCACCGGTTTCGTCGGAGTGCATCCGCAGACCCACATCGGCCAGATACTCATTCAGCAGGTCGTCTAAAGTAGCTGTTCCTGCAATGCAGGTATCGAAATACCAGGCTAGCGACTCCCCGGCTATGGTCTCGCAAACGGTGCGGTAGTCGGTGAGGGTGTAGCCTACAAACGGCTTGCCGAATTGCTGCCACATCCCTCGCATCACATCGTCGAGAGAGCGGGTATGGTTTGATTGCCGACGCAGGTGGAGGTCTAAAATAAGCGAAACTAACGCGCCTTTATGATACACCGATACTTTGCGGTTGGGTACGCCCTTGTCGTAGCCATCGAGCCACAAATCCCACGACGATTCGAGCAGGGATTGGGTGGCGTGGCGGCTACCCTCGAAATGACGCTTCATGGTTACGTGCAGTTCTTTCAGGTATGCCGCATCGGTAAACACCCCCGACCGGCGCAGTATCAAGTCGCCGTAGTAAGTGGTGATGCCCTCGGCTACAAAGCAGGTGGTAAAGTAATTCTCGCGGGTGAAATCGTAGGGCAGCAGTTCGGCGGGGCGGATACGGATAATGTTCCAGGCATGGAATAACTCGTGCGAGGCCACACCCAGCAAATCCTGATACAGGCCTTCGCCTTCTTCGGCGGGGCCAAGTACCAACACGGTGCTGTTGCGGTGTTCAACGCCATGATAGTAAGCTGTAGGCAGCACAATGGTCAGAAAATGGTAGTCGGCCTCCGGAAACTCGCCAAAGAGCGCGATCTGTGCTGCTGAAAATCGACTGAAATCGGCCTGCACCCGCTTGGCATCAAACCGGCGGGTACCCTGTACCCATACCGTAAAGGCCGTTTGGCCTACTTTATAGCTAATTTGTTGCAGCGTGGGCGAGGCTATAAACGGGCTGTCGGCCAGTTCGTAAAAATCAGCGGCCCACAGCGTTTTGGGACCGGTTTGGGTTAGCCCACCCGCCAGGATCCAATCGTCGGGAATATCGAGGGTAAGGGTGCAGGGTTCATGGATGCGGCCTTCGGCATAGACGCACAGGTTAACGGGGTTTACATACAACCACTCGTTGCTTACAAAGCTGCTCCCGGCATTCTGTTGGTTGGGCGTGGCGAGGGCGGTGTAGTAGCCGTAGCGCACTACGAGTTCGGGATTGCCCTCCGTTTGCATGAGCCATCGGTCTTTGGTAATTTTCTGGAACGGCAGGGGCAGGCCATCAGGGGTAAACACGCCAAAATACTGGATATTTTTGGCGAAGTTCTGCAACTCATACCGCCCTGGTCGCCAGGCGGGAAGCTGTAGCTCAACCGTGGCGGTGGTAATATCGCTTAGGTGACACTCAACCGCAAGGGTGTATGTGGAGGAGTCGGGAACAGATAGAGAATAGTGCATCAGGATGACAACGAATGAAAAAGCCTTTCGCAGTTAAACGAAAGGCTTTTTGGCAGTTTTGCGTTCCCTCCTTCGTCGGGATGACAAAATAGCGGGATGACAAATTAAAAGAACTTAGCCCGGCGGTCGTCAATTTTGGCGGCTTCCTTGATGGCTTCGTTGATGAAGAAACTCGTGCGCGACTGCTGATTTTGCTGCAACTGCTTTTTATACATGGCATAATCGGCAATGACCGGCGCAGGGGTAATTTTGGTAGTTTCCAGAATCAGCACCCCGCCATCGCCCGCTACAGGCTTGCTGCGTTTGCCAGGCTTCAACCCAAAAATGCGGCCTAACGCAATGGGATCGACCCCCGCGCTACGCAGGAAACCTGTGGCCAGACTCACATCGGCAACGGTTTCTACCAACGCACCTGCTCCGTATTTTTGCGCCATGTTTTCCAGCGACCCGCTGAGGTTGCCCAGTTTAGCAATAATCTCTTCCGACTTCAGTTGGTTGCGGACTTTGGTCATCAGTTCGGCGCGGTAGTCGTCCACTTTCACCTCGTCTTTATCCGTTTTGTTGGTCAGCACGGCCACTACATATTGGTCGCCCACTTCGTAGGGTTCCGATACAGCACCCACGTCGGTCTTATCGTCGAATGCC
>JBBQUC010000438.1:0-4167 GCA_038212815.1 Cytophagales bacterium | reverse complement strand
AAAATGCAGGAATATGTACGCTAAAGTCGCAGTGAATGGGACAGAACTATTTGATTTAGTTTGAAATTCTTCAGGAATTGTGAATTCTGTGGCCTTTTTAAAAATGGTTCTCTGACAATTTTTTGGTACGCCATCCCAAGCATATGGGTATGCAGGGGCTATGCTGAAAAAAAATTAGACTAATAGTTGACTTTTTTTGCTATTTCATTAATAGAACAGTAGTATTGACCAGTTTTTACAGGTATTGGCATTTACTGGATTTTACGCCCCCACCAAAGGCCAATACGCTGACTAGTTAATCCCTCAGCACCATGCCACTCCAGAATTCCATTACGCTCGATACAACCGGTAATGTCATCATTGAGGATGAAACCCAGGGAACAATCAGCATCCAGCCCGATAACCCGGAGAGCATGTTAACGCAGTTGGGGCGATTAAACCAAACACAACTTGGCAGCCTCCTACAGGTGGTTGAAAAACAGCAGAACCAATTCAGCAACGTATTTAAGGCATTACTCAACGGTATTGCCAACGAAAAAAATGTTGTTCGGGGGAGTATTTCCAACGTAAAGACAGTACGCATTGGCGATGAGACGCATTATCATTACCACTATGCGGCTACCACCCTCAGCAAAGAACTTACCCTCAGCCTGCCCCGTATTCATCCCAACGAAATCATTGGGCGCAACGAAGACCTGACCGAGTTGCATACGCTGCTGTATGACACGAAAAGGGTGGTGTTGGTAAACGGGCTGGGAGGCATCGGCAAAACGACATTGGCACAGGCGTATGTGAGTAGCTATTACGACGATTACCAGCACATTACCTGGATTACCCAGACCAGCCCCAACATTACCACCGATTTTATTAATACCGCCGGTCTGATTGAGAACCTGAAGGTTTCGATAGCCAGTCAGGAACCCGACCGAATAGCCGACGAGATTATCCGCCAACTGAAAGGTATCCCCGAAAAACCAAACCTGCTGGTTATTGACAATGCCGAACAATCGCTAAAGCAATACCGCGATAAACTACCGGGGCAGCCCCAATGGCATGTACTGCTCACCTCGCGCTCAGAAATTAGTGGGTTTCACCAGAAAACCCTTGGCTTTCTGAGCGAGGAGCAAGCCATCGCCCTGTTTAACAAACACTACACCCATCGGCACTTGACCGAAGCGGCCATACGAACGCTGGTAGTGATGGTTGACTACCATACGCTGACTATCGAACTCCTGGCTAAAACGGCTCAGGAGCAGCGATACAATGCCGGTACGCTGCAACGGGCGATAGACGAAAACCTGCGTGCCAATGTGGAGGTAGCGCATAACCGGCACAACGACCCGGTGGAGCGAATTGGTACCTACCTCCGCACCGTGTTTGCCCTGAGCAACCTGAGCGAACCGGAAATCTGGCTACTAAAGCAATTGGCCTGCCTGCCGCCTGAGTTTCATACGTATGAGCAACTCCTGGAGTTGTTGATTGCAGAAAGCCCTCCCCACGCCGATACTTTTGCCGAAACGCTCGCGGGCATTACCCGGAAAGGCTGGCTGCTGCAAAACACCGCCACCGACAGCTACAAAATGCATCGAATTATAGCCGATGTTGTGAAGCAGGAGCAGCCCATCAGCAGCACCGATGTTGCAAACCTCATCGACACCATTACCCAAAAACTCAGTATTGATCAGACGAAAGACAATCCCGTTGATAAGTTTGTCTGGATTCCTTATGGGAAAGCTCTGCTGGGCAGTTTGGCTAACGAGACCTCCGCCCCGCTACCAGTATTGCAAAATAACCTGGCGACGGTGCTGAAAGACCTGGGGGATTATGGTGGGGCCAAAACGTTGCTGGAAAAAGCCCTGCACTCCGATGAGCATAACTTCGGGCCTGACCACCCCACTACTGCCGTCAGGTACTCCAACCTGGCGTTAGTGCTGAAAGACCTGGGGGATTATGCAGAAGCGTTGGTGTTATCAGGAAAGGCGTTAGCCATCTTCACGAAAACGCTGCCTCCTGGGCATCCGCACATTGACACCGTAACCAGCATTTATCAATTCATTCAGCGGGCCATGCCCCGTTAACCTACTCAGTCACCTATTAACTAAATCAGCTATGGAACCAGTCAGTATCAGCGTAATCCTATCCGCAGCAGCCGGATACATTTTAAAAGCAGCGGGGCAGAGTAAAACGGTTGCTACAGCCGGCGAAGAACTCCTGGGTGGGTTCTGGCAGTGGATTCGCCCGCTTTTTATTAAAGACATACCCAAAATTGAAGAAAAATCGGACGACCCGGCTACCCAAACCAAAACGCAGGAACGGCTACTAGCCTTAGTTGAAGACGAAGCCTTTTTTCAAAAACTGGCGCAGGAAGTGGCTCGGCTGCAACAGGCGGGTATCACCGAGAAGAATATCGTCAGAAAGGACATTGAGCGGGTCAAAAAAATCAGGATAGGCGATAAGGAATACACGCCTACGGAGACCTACACCCATAAAAACATTGTGGAGGGTAACGTCCGGGACGCGGATGAGTTTACGCTGGGCGATGGCTATTAACCCGGTTTAGGTTTGCCCGCGTTGGTGTTGAAATACCGACAGAACGCATTGGGTACTAAGCCCACCTCCGACGCAATGGTTTCCAGCGGAATCCCTGTTGTGCTTAGTGTTCTTATAGACGGCCCGACGGGTCGATACTGTTCGCTGTTCCCTGCTAAATGTTCCCTGTAAAACAGTTGCAACTTTGCGGCTCGTGTCCTCGTTTGCCCCAGTATGACCTTTACGATTACGGCCCTCGATGCGGCTTCTCAGGCCCGCACGGGTACACTCACGACCGATCACGGCCCCATTCAAACGCCCATTTTTATGCCCGTTGGCACGGCGGGAACCGTGAAGGCGGTGCATCAGCGCGAACTGGAAACCGACATCAACGCCGAGATTATTCTGGGCAATACCTACCACCTGTACCTGCGGCCCGGCCTCGATGTGCTGCAACAAGCCGGCGGGTTGCACCGCTTCAATGGCTGGAACCGCGCTATACTGACCGATAGTGGGGGGTATCAGGTGTATTCCCTGGCGAATACCCGCAAAATCAAGGAGGAGGGGGTAACCTTCAAATCGCATATCGATGGCTCTACCCACCACTTCTCGCCCGAAGGGGTCATGGATATTCAGCGCACCATTGGGGCCGATATCATCATGGCCTTCGACGAGTGTACGCCCTACCCCTGCGACTATGAGTATGCCCGCAAGTCGATGGGTATGACTCACCGTTGGCTGGATCGGTGCATCAGCCGGTTCGATGCCACCGATCCACACTATGGCTATCAGCAAACCCTCTTCCCGATTGTGCAGGGCAGTACCTACCCCGATTTACGGCGGCAGTCGGCGGAGTATATTGCCAGCAAAGACCGCGACGGCAACGCCATTGGTGGTTTGGCCGTGGGCGAACCCGCCGAAGAGATGTATGCCATGATCGAGCTGGTGAACGCCAGTCTGCCCCTCGACAAACCCCGGTATCTGATGGGCGTGGGTACCCCCGCCAATATTCTCGAAGCCATTGCGCGGGGAGTCGATATGTTCGACTGTGTGATGCCTACCCGTAACGCCCGGCATGGGCTGCTGTTCACGACGGAGGGGATTATCAACATCAAAAACGAGAAATGGAACCGCGATTTCAGCCCCATCGATGCCGGGCTGGGGGGCTACGCCAGCACCCACTACAGCAAAGCCTACCTGCGCCACCTGGTTAAATCGCAGGAGTTGCTGGGTGGGCAGATTGCCTCTATTCATAACCTCACCTTTTACCTCTGGCTGGTGCGGCAGGCCCGCGCCCACATTGCTGCCGGTACATTTATGGGCTGGAAAGCCGAGATGGTCGTGAAACTAATGCAACGGCTGTAGGCATCTTATGGAGCCGGGGGTGGGGGAGTGGCTGGCACCAGCATACTCAGCAGCCCCAGCCCACTGGCCTGGGTGTATATTGTTAGCAGAAACCCAACGGTTTTGGCTACTTTATCGAGGGTAGCGGCCAGCTTTTGCAGGTCGGTGGTAGTAGCGTTGATGGCGGTGGTGAGGACATGCAAATCGCCCGTATTCTGGTTGATGGTATCGGCCATCTGGCGCACATCGTCGATCACCACTTGCCAGTTTAAGTCGCTCAAAATCAAGGCAATT
>JBBQUC010000437.1:0-4181 GCA_038212815.1 Cytophagales bacterium | reverse complement strand
GATGGTCTTTCGGTATAGCCGGGGTATAAATAACCACCGTTTGCTCCCGATGCGCCCGCACCGATTCGGGAATTAGTTCTACCTGATCGGCAAAGTGAATCGCCATGCCTTCGGCCTGTAAAGCATCGGTTAAGGAGGTGGGGGTTTTATCGTAGCCCGCCACCTCGTAACCATTCACAATAAACCACCGGGCCAGAGCACTCATACCAATGCCACCGATACCCAAAAAATACACGTACTTGATGTTGTCTAATGTCATACGACTAAGGCCCGGACCTCCGCTGCAATTTCGCGGGCGGCATTGGGTTTGGCTAATGGTTTAATTTCGGTACTCAATTGTTGTTGTCGAACGGGATTGTTGAGCAAATTCAATGCAACCGTAACCAAATCAGTGCGGGCCGATTGGTCGGTTACCAGTACCGCAGCCTGCCGGTTTACCAGGCTCATGGCATTTTTGGTCTGATGGTCTTCAGCAGCAGTGGGCAAGGGGACTAAAATAGCGGGTTTACCCACCAGGCATAGCTCCGATACGGACAGTGCCCCTGCCCGCGACACCACTACATCAGCAACGGCATAGGCTTTGTCCATTTCATAAATAAAGTCGAAGGGCTTAATGAGTGAACTGCTGGTTTTAGCCACTGCTTGTTTGGCCCGCTCAATAAAAGCCGGGCCAGTTTGCCAGATTACCTGAATGCCCGCTTCCATAAACCGTGATAAGCCTTGTTCCATGCTTTCGTTCAGGGTTCTGGCTCCCTGACTTCCCCCGATGACGAGCAAAGTAGGCCGGGCGGGGTCGAGGCCAAACTGCTGCCGACCGGCGGTTAGCTGCTGACTGGCAAACTGAATATCGCTGCGTACGGGGTTGCCAGTTAGTCTTAGCTTATCGGCAGGGAAAAAAGCGTCCATGCCGGGGTAGGCTACACAAATCCGGCTGGCCCACCGGGCCAGCACTTTATTGGTTAACCCGGCATATGAATTTTGCTCCTGTATCAAGGTGGGTATGCCTTTTAGCGAAGCCGCCAGTAGTAGCGGGCCGCTGGCATAGCCACCCACTCCCACCGCCACATCGGGCCGGAACTCATTTATTAACTGCCTGGCACGGAGCAAACTACGACCTAGTTTAAGCGGGAAGGCCAGGTTATCCAGGGTTAATTCCCGCTTAATCCCCACAATAGGTAACCCCACTATGGAGTAGCCAGCGCGGGGTACTTTTTCCATCTCCATTTTTCCCTCGGCACCCACAAACAGAATGTTGGTAGTAGGGTCGATGGCCCGAAGTTCGTCGGCAATGGCAATGGCCGGGTAAATATGGCCACCTGTACCACCCCCACTGATAATGACGTTCATACCTTACAATTTACTTTCATCAGCTTCGTCGCGGCTCACACTCAAGACAATACCAATGGCAATGCCGGTAAACAGCAGCGATGTGCCACCCATGCTCAGTAGGGGTAAAGGCAGGCCCGTAACCGGTACCAAGCCTACCGCAACGGCCATATTGATCATAGCCTGAATAACCAGACTAAACGTTAGCCCCGCCGATAGCAAGCCCCCAAACGGACGGGTACTGCTTCGGATGGCCTGCATGCCCCGTGCCAGTAGCCATAAGTAAGCCAGCACCGTAACCAGCCCACCGATAAACCCGTACTCTTCGACGATGATGGCAAATATAAAGTCAGAGTAGGAGTGGGGCAGAAAGTTACGCTGATGGCTGCGGCCCGGCCCTACGCCCGTTAGCCCACCATTGGCCAGCGCAATGTACGATTGCTCGACCTGGTAATCGATTTTAGTGTTGTCGTTATACCGCTCAATCCGGTTCATAGCCGTTTCGAGTCGTTGGCCCAGGGCCAATGCGAAGCCGCCCACCAGCACACAGAACAAGACCATGCCTGCGAGGTATCGAACGGGTACCCGGCCAATAAACATGAGCAGAAAGCAGGTAAGCCCCAGTAGCAGTGCGTTCGAGGTGTTCGAGAGGATAATGAGGGCGCAGATCACCCCAATCCAGATAATCATATTGACCAGCACTACGGGTTCGTATTTTACCCGTTGGCGTTTGGCCAGCATAGCCGCCAGATTCGCAATGAGCGATAGCTTAGCCAGGTCAGATGGCTGAAACGACTGATTAATAAGCGGAATGGTTACCCAACGCGAGGCATCGTTAAGCGTAGTACCGTGCAGATACGCCCAGAGCAGGAGCGGCACCGACAGATACATGCCAAATTTGGAGAGTTGGGCGTAATGAACGTAGTTGATTTGGTGGGCAAACCACATGCATACTAGCCCCAGTACTACCAGGGCACCATGCTTGAGCAGGTAGGCTTCGGTATTGCCCCCCATTTTCTGGTAGGCCATGGTGCCGGTAGCACTATATACCACCAGTACACTCAGAATAGACAAAAACAAGACAATCCACCAGATTTGGCGGTCGCCTTTGAGGTTAGTTCTAGCCCAGTTGGGTAAAGAGAAGGTCATTGTTCATGCTGGTTACTACCGCTTCTTTAAACTGATTCCCCCGGTCTTCGTAGTTGCGGAAGAGATCGAAACTGGCGCAAGCAGGCGAGAGCAGCACAACATCGCCCGGTTTACTTTGGGCTACGGCTCTGGCTACAGCGTCTCGCACGTCATCAGTCTCTTGCACAATTGGAATCTTGCCGGTGAAATAGGCCACCAATTTACGATTATCTTTTCCGAGACAAACTAAAGCCTTAACTTTTTCTTTAACCAATTCATCTAACTGGCTGTAATCATTGCCTTTATCTAGTCCGCCAGCTATCCAAATGGTGGGCTGGTTCATGCTGGCTAGCGCATAATAAACCGAATCGACGTTGGTGGCTTTAGAATCGTTGATAAACTGCACCTCATTTATTACCCCAGCAGGTTCCATGCGGTGTGCCGCATTGACAAACGTGCGCAAGCCCGCTGCAATGGTCTCGTTGCTTATCCCTACCGACTGTGCTGCCAATATGGCCGCCATCATATTGATGGCGTTATGTGGGCCTTGCAGCGGCAAATTAGCCATATCGAGGGTAAACAACTGATTGGCAAAGCGGGTGTGCAGGGTGCCGTTCTGAAGGTAAGCACCCGGTTGCCCGCTCGCTATAGCCGTGGGGTGCAGCGTAATGGGCAGGCTAGTTATAGCAGGGTTTCGCCGGGCTAGTTCGCGCACGGTAGGTTCATTCTCCTGGAAAAAAATGAATGGGTCACCCGGATGCATGTTTTGCAGAATACGAAATTTTGAGGCTACGTACTGCTGGAAATCATAGTTGTAGCGGTCCAGATGATCGGGGGTAATGTTGAGCAACACGGCAGTGTTGAGCCGGGTCTGATACATATCGTCGAGCTGAAAACTGCTCAGCTCCAGCACAAAATAGTCAAACTGCCGATCCAGTACCTGCTTGGCAAAACTATCGCCGACGTTACCCCCCAGTCCAACGTTCAATCCTGCCGTTTTAAGAAGGTGGTAGATGAGTAAGGTAGTGGTTGTTTTACCGTTGCTACCCGTAATGCCAATCAGGTTGGCAGTGGTATAACGGGTAGCAAATTCAATTTCTGAGATGACGGGTGTACCCTGCTGCCGAAGTCGTTTTACCAGCGGTACAGTGCCGGGGATGCCTGGGCTTTTAATCACTTCGGTAGCATTGAGAATCCGGCTTTCGGTATGTTGCCCCTCTTCAAAGGGAATCCCTGCCTGCTCCAGTTGGACTTTGTACCGGTCTTGCAGGTGGCCTTTATCGGAGAGAAAAACAGCGTATCCATTGGCCTGCGCCAGCAACGCTGCGCCTACACCTGATTCTCCCCCGCCGAGGATAACTAGTTTCTGCTGTGCCATAATCGGGACAAAAATACAGTAATAAAAAAGTCCACTCATAAAAAGTGGACTTTTTTGTATCAGAAAGTAAGGCGAATTACTTTTTTCTGAAGGTACTCACATTATACAGAAGGCCCACAGCCAGCGATTGCTGCAACTGCAAATTATCAGAAAAGTCTCTATCATACAGGGCAATAAGCCCAAAAGTAGTGCTGAGATAACGATTGATTTTGGCCGTAACAATCAAATCAAGCCGGTGGTCAATGGCATCCAGCGTTTGGTAGTTGGCATATACCTGGTAGCGGGCATTGATGTTGATATTATCCGTTACATTTTTAGTCAGTACGGCCTGTAATTGAAAGGCTGCCCA
>JBBQUC010000436.1:0-4186 GCA_038212815.1 Cytophagales bacterium | reverse complement strand
GGTCGAGCAGTGCTTCGGCTTGAGCCACCAACTGCCGGTAGGTTTCATCGCGTTGATGGAACCCCCGCGCCGGGTAATGGTCTGTTTGGGCAATTATTCGTCCGGCAACGGCATCGCAGCCATTGTCCATTTCGGCCCTGATCTGCCACACCCACTGACTGTCCACCACTGTATCGCCGTCTGTCGATGCAATAATCCCGGTTGGGTTACCCACCGCCAGCAGCCGGTAGCAGGCCTCGTCCATGAGCAGCCGCCTAACCGTGCCGATATTGGCCTGTGGCGGAGGTAACTCAATTTGGGCCACCCGCAGCGAAAAGGCGGGGTAAGTCCGCTGGTATCGTTTGGCCAGTGCGTAGGAGTTGTCGGTACAGTTATTGGCCAGCACTAGCACCTCATACAATTTGGGCGGGATGGGCTGTCCATTGGGGTCAGTTTGTTGCCGGAGGGCATCGAGCGTTTGTCCCAGATAATCGGCTTCGTCGCGCACCGGCACAATGACGGATACCTGTAGTTGCGGGAAAGGTTTTATTTCGGTGAATAAAGCGGGCTGTGTCATGTAGCCATTAACCGACTTTTCGGTTAATTGTTAGGGCTACCCGTTGCCAAATCAGCTACTTGGGAAGTGCGGGTTTTGGATAATACCCACCGTATTGCCAAACGGGTCTGTCACCGTAGCTACCCAAATCCCGTCGCCCACATCCTGCGGGGCAGTTTGGGGAGCCGCCCCCTGAGTGAGTAGTTGTTGCCAAACAGCTTGTATGTCGGACACGCCCCAATAGGTTACGGGCGTACCCGACGCGGGCGTGACATTGGGGTCTAAGCCCAGTTCATAGCCCGCAAGATTGAAGCCCACATAAAACGGCTCATCGAAATAAGGAGCAATACCCAGAAAGGCAGTGTACCAGGCTTTCGTCTGATCGAGGTCGGGGGCGGCATAAATGGCCGTACGAAGGCCCAGAAAGGGAGTTGTCATGGTTAGTGGTTGGTAAGGTTGCGTTCGCAATCACCAATTCCGTCAATTTCCTGTCATAAACACGGCGTTGCCAAACAGCAGTTTACCACTGTACCAGAACCCCCGAAAAAGTGGATCGTCGGCGAGATAGACAACGGTGCCGCGCCCCATTGACTGCACACCCAGCGAGAGCGTTTGCTTCAATTTGTCTTTGGCGTTTTTACCGGCAAAACCTGCCACATAGTTATCGCCTTTCAGATAGCCCACATTCCAGCCATCTTTCAACAGGTCGAAGTTATGGGTTTCCTGCACCAGCGCGTAGTAATTGGTGAGGCCAAAGGCCAGGGGGTGGGTCGAATCGAGGGTAACCCGGTAGATGCTGCCGGGCGTATCGTCGGAGATGGCCGTGCGTTCGCGGTCGCCATAACGTTTCAACGAGTCGGTGGGCAGTAGTTTTTTGGTGCTGTCTTTGCCTTTGCTGCCGTCTGCGCCAGCGGCCTCCTTTTCTTTCAACTCAAACCCGTCTTTACCCGCCAGAAACTGCGCGGCCTGCTGCATGGCAATGAGTTTTCCCCCCGACCGAATCCATTCTTTGAGGCTCGTCAGGTTTTTATCGGTCAGCACCCGCCCGTAATTATATCCATTAGCCATCACCAGCACATCAAGTTTGCTCCAGTCGGCAGTACCCAGCGTGTTCCCGTCGATGAGGGTAAGGGGATATTCTAACTCCCGGTCGAAATAATGCCACACCTCGCCCGCTGCCGTGGCCGATACCCCATCGCCCATGACAAGGGCCACGCGTGGTGGGTTAATAGCCGATACCGACCCGGAGCCAAAATCGGAACCTTCGGTCACAAACCCCGTTTTGACCGGAGTCAGGTACACCCCCCATTTCTGGGCTTCGGCCTGCACCAGGGCATCAAAACGGGCATCCAGCCGCTCGTTACCCGCCCGTGTAATGAGCAGTGTGCCTGCCTGATACCGCTGCCCCTCCAGTTCAAACGGTTTTTCGGCGGCCCTTACCTTGATTTTTTGTTTCAGTAGCCCCGCCAGCAACTGCACCCCCGGCAGCGACTGCCAGCGGGCCAGGTAGGCGTAGGGGGGCGTGGGGTTGGGAACAAGGGATGTAGGATTATTTATGCCCTCAACCCCACGCCCCATCCGCCCAGCTACAGGCTCCAGCCGGGCGGTTATGCCATACGTTTGCAGACTATAGGCGTAGGGGAGTGTCCAGGCGGTTATGTCGTAGGTAGCCGAGTCTTCGAGGGTTGATTTGGGTTCGAACAAGATTTTGAGAAGGGTTGACTTAGGCTGATACGCACTAATCAAGAGGTCTTCGGCAGCAATGGCTACGGCTTTATCCGTCTGCTGCGACAGGTAATTATACCCCGGTAAGGTGCTGGCTTTCCCGGCAACCCCGTAGCGAATTTGGTTGCGGTCGAAGAGTTGCCGGAGAGCGGCCAACCGCCCTTCATCACCACTGGCCTTAATGAGGTAGGTTTTATACGGCCCTACGGGCTTCTGCCGGGCGTTATCGAAGTAAGTCCCAAACTCGGCCACGATCTCGGTAGCCCGGTCGGCTACCGATTCGAGGGTAGCCGTGCTCGACGCGGTATGGTGGTCGATCCGCTGCCGCAGCGTGAGGGTATCGCCATCGGCTTTTTGAATCCCCAGTCCCGCCCGGCCTCCCCCCCCCTGCTCAAACGTCATGCCGATGGCTCCATTATAAGTTGGCCAGGTATCGCCGTAACTGGGGTAAAACAGATCGTAGCGTTCGCGGGTGTAGTACAACCAGCCCTGTTTATCGAATGCCCGCGCACTGTACTGGCCAATGGTTTTCTGAAAATCGCGCTGAAATTTGGTAATTTCTTCGTGGTACGGCTTAGCCGATGGTGCAAAATAGTACGGACTTTCTACCCCCATCTCATGGAAATCGGCGTGCAGGTGGGGCATCCACTGCTGGTAAAGGACCATCCGCTGCTGAGTCACTTCCTGGGTTTGCCAGGCCCAGTCGCGGTTGGGATCGAAGTAATAGTGCGTATAGCGGCCTCCGGGCCAGGGTTCGCTATGCTCGCGGGCAAAGGGCGTGGGGTCGGCAGTACGGCCCACCATCTGGTTATACCAGTTCACATAACGGTCGTGCCCGTCGGGGTTCAGGCAGGGGTCAAGAATCACCACGGTATTGGCCAGCACCCGCTGGGCACTGAGGTTGGTGCCACTCACCAGGCCGTATAGCACCCCCATGAACGCTTCGGAGCTAACAGCCTCGTTACCATGCACGTTATAGCTGAGCCAGGCGATGGCCGGGGTAGTGGCGGTAGGCGTACCCGCCAGCAGGCCAATCCGCTTGAGATTATTCTGCCGAATCTCGTCGAGCCGGAGAAAATTCGCATCGGAGGCCACAGCAATCGCCATCAGCGGGCGGCCTTCGTAGGTTTTGCCGTAGGGGATCAGCTTCACCCGGTTGGGGGCTTGCCGGGCTACCTGCTCGGCATAGGCCACGATCCGGTGGTGGGGGGTAAATTTCTGACCGGGTGCATAGCCCAAAAATTGCTCAGGGGTCGAGATGGTTGACTGGGCGAAACCCGTTACTGTGAGTAAACAGACGACAAGCGTCGTACAGATGAGCGTCGTAAAAAAATGGGTCATACGGAGCTGGAAATGGTGAATAGGTCACGCAGTTGTTGATGCTCAAAGATAGCAGATAAGGAGTTTCGGCGGGTATGGCGGTAAAATATTCCCCAAATGTTGGGGATACTGTTTGCTTTTATAAGTAATCGCCGTACTTTTGCACCACGATTCGCCAGCACAGCGGCAGCAATGCTCAACCTGCTGGGTCTTTTTACAAAGACGGCCGATTCGTCTAGCGGTTAGGACATCGCCCTTTCACGGCGGTAACACGGGTTCAATTCCCGTATCGGTCACCAGAGATTAACCCAATCGGGTTCATTTCTACCCACTACCCGGCTTGCCGGTAATTATACTGCACTGATATACAGTACAGTACGCGCCCAAAGGCTGCACTTCTACCCGGAGTGCGGCCTTTGTCGTTTCTGGCCCATAAGGACAAAACAGGACAAAATGGGACACGCCTGGACACCTTTATTTTACCTGCTACCTTACTTTATTTTACCAACGAGCAAACGCACTCAAAACCCATTTTACCATGTCTGCTTTTCGTCATAGTGTCAAGATTCTGCTGCTTGCCCATAAGGTTAACGCGGCTGGTACGTG
>JBBQUC010000435.1:0-4189 GCA_038212815.1 Cytophagales bacterium | reverse complement strand
CTACCCATTACCACGAGTTGAATGATTTGGCAGCCGACAACACCCGGATTAAAAACTACAATGTGGCCGTGAAGGAACTGGGGAATAAAGTGATCTTTCTACGCAAGCTGAAAGAAGGCGGCTCTGAACATAGTTTCGGGATTCACGTGGCGCAAATGGCCGGGATGCCCGCCCAGATTGTGAGCCGCGCCAGTGAAATTCTGAAGCAGCTAGAAGCCTCCCACAAGCGCGAAGATAACCGCGAGAGTATCCGGCAGGCCACCCCTGCCCCGCCAGAATTAGCCCTGAAAATTTTTGAAGCCGGTGACCCCAAAGCCGAACTCATTAAAGACAAACTGCGGGCTATCGACATCAACCGGCTAACTCCCATTGAAGCGTTGCTGAAGCTGAATGAACTGCTAAAATTAGCGGAGTAAACTAGGGAAGTTGGCAAAATGGCAACTATTCGTGATATTGCAACGTTTCTATGCGAATTATAGCTAAACGAACCCTGCGAGAATTTTGGGCAACACATGCCGACGCTGAACAGCCACTACTGGATTGGTATGATGTGGTGATAGTACAGGAGTGGGTATCGCCTAATGATGTAAAAAAGACATACGGTAATGCCAGTATAATTAATAGTAATCGGGTAGTTTTCAACGTCAAAGGCAATGACTATCGGCTCATTACGCATATTGACTATGTGTTTGGCATGGTGTTTATCCTTTGGATGGGAACACACAGGGAGTATGATAGTGTAAATGCTAAAACAATTTAATTTAACCGAAAATGACAAAAGTGATTCGTACCGAAACCCAGTATGACGATGCCTTGGAGCGCGTCTATGAGTTGCTACAGAACCACCCGGCACTCAATACACCTGACGGTGATGAACTGGATTTATTGGTAACTTTAATAGAAGCCTATGAAGCCGTATATTACCCTATGGCGGCTTCTGATCCAGTGGTCTATCTAAAGAATAAAATGAACCAGCTAGGCATGCATCAATCCGATTTGATTCCTTTTATTGGTGATAAAACGCAGGTCTCTAAAATATTAAATCACAAACGTGATTTAACATTACCTATGATAAAACGCCTAAGCAAAGGACTGAACATTCCTATTCAGCGGCTCATAAATGCCTACTAGTTAACTAATGATCCCCAAGCAATAAACAACAAAAAACGAATGATACTAACTAGTTTAATCGCCCCCCTCACGGCCCAGGAAGTAGAGTGGCGGGTGCAAAGTCAGACCAAAGACGGTCAGAAAATTATTGTGGTGCCTTACATCACCAACCGCTGTGTTATGCAGCGGTTCGACGATCAGTTTGGCTGGGCAGGCTGGCAGAACGAGATCAAGGAAATTGAGGGTGGGTTTCTGTGTACCATAACGGCTACGCTGCCCGGTGGTGAACTGGTGAAAAAAACGGATGGGGCCAGCCGCACGGGGATTGAACCTGTAAAGGGCGGCATCAGTGATGCCATGAAACGCTGCGCTGTGCAGTTTGGTCTGGGCCGCGCTCTGTACGATTTCCCGAAAGTACTTATTCAAACCACCGACAAGTATATACCTGATTGGGCAACCCCCCTGCTCGATAAAATGGTGGAGAAAATCAACGCCGGTGGTGTGGTACGCGATGTGGTGGTGCTGAAGCCCGAACACGCACGGGTATAAAAAGAAAGTAGATAGGAGCGAAGCCTCGTTCCTATCTACTTATTTATTTGGGCATCGCAAAAATAGTGGGGTCAACGGTTGGGTTGGCGGTCATTTTTTTGATGGTAATGGTCATCGGGCCGGGTAGGGCCGGGCTACTGAGGTCGATGGTGTAGGGGAGCGTCAGGCCATTCTCGGTTTTGAAATTCGAGAATTTGGTGATGGCTTCCTGCGTTTGGCCCTGAATCGTCATGCTGGCTTTTGCGCTCACCAACTGATAAGTGTCGGCATCGAGGTAATAATTGGCAACGGCTTCGGGGCGGGTTACTTTTATATTGAACACGTCTTTACCATCCATCTTCTCTTTTCCAACTAGTTCCATCGGGGCGTTTGCCATTTTGGCGTAGGCCAACTGGAGACCCGTAACCTCGGTGGTGTTTTTCTGCATGTTTAACTGCTCAGTAGACAGTTCCTGGGGGGTAGTACCGCCCTGCATGGGGTTAATTGTCCAGCCTTTATCGCCGTCGATAACCGTAATAATGTCGCTACCCATCACCTCAACCTGGGTGCGGGCTGCCTTATTCACCACAACGGTGGTTTTACCCGTTAAATCCATACCCATAATGGATATAGCCTGGTCATACTCAACCGATTTCAGCGCATTGATGTTGTCGGCTCCGCCTACGGCGGCAATGTGTTTGTCAACTACCTCGGTTGCGGTCTGGGCAAAAGTGGTAGTAGTCAGGGTTACGGCTGCGGCCAGCAGCCAGATTTTTGTGTTCATGGTCTGATTTTGTTTACCCAAATGTACATAAACGTCCGGTAATCTGAAGATACTGGCGGGGGCAGGCGGTTAGCAGACTTGACAGACGGACGTTTTGCGTAGAAACCCAAAACGGGTATCTTTAGCCTTTAAAACCTAAACAGAACCTCCTATGTCGTCGCTGACTCGCGTGCAACTTTCCGTTATGATGTTCCTCCTATTTTCTACCTGGGGAGCCTGGTACGGCCAGATGAGTAAGTACCTCTTTACCCAACTCCATGCTACCGGCGATCAGGTTGGCAATGCCTACGTAGCCTTCTCGCTGGCCATGATTGTGGCTCCCTTTTTCGTGGGCATGATTGCCGACCGCTATTTTGCCGCCCAGAAAGTAATGGGCATATTGAGCATTGCCGGAGCCATTGTTCTGTACTTCATTACCCAAAATACCAACCCAGATTCGTTTTTTAGCCTTATTCTGGTCTATTGCCTCACCTTTGCGCCCATGCTGGCCTTAGCCAGTTCTATTGCCATGCAGCAAATGCGCAGCCCCGAAAAAGAATTTCCGGGTATTCGGGTGATGGGCACTATTGCCTGGATTGTGGTAACCAACATCGTGGGTTTCCTGAACGTGGGCGACAAAGTGACGATCTTCCAGATTGCGATGTTTGCGGCCATTGCCCTGGGTATCTTCGCCTTCTTTTTACCCAATACCCCCCCGAAAGCGACAGGTGGTACATCCATCGGTCAGATTCTGGGCCTCGATGCGTTTAAACTGTTCAACGACCGCTCGTTTGCCATCTTCTTCCTGTCGTCGGTGCTCATCTGCATTCCGCTTTCCTTCTATTACGCCATGGCCAACCCGGCTCTTACCGACCGGGGGATGCTGAACGTGGAGAACAAAATGTCGCTGGGGCAGGCTTCCGAAGTTATTTTCATGCTGCTGATTCCGCTCGCCTTCGTTCGGCTGGGGGTGAAAAAAATGCTGATTGTGGGCCTGCTGGCCTGGATTATCCGGTTCATCTTCTTCGCCTATGGCAATGGTGGGGCGCAGGAGTGGATGTTTTACATCGCTATTCTGCTGCACGGTGTTTGCTTCGATTTCTTCTTCGTAACGGGGCAGATTTACACCGACAACAAGGCGGGAGAGCGGATCAAATCGTCGGCGCAGGGGTTGATTACCCTGGCAACTTACGGCATCGGTATGGGTATTGGCTCCAAACTGGCGGGTATCGTGGCCGACGTATATACCCAAAACGGTGTGAAAGACTGGACGAGCATCTGGCTGGTGCCAGCGGGCATTGCGGCTGTGGTGCTGGTTGTTTTCATCCTGCTGTTTACAGACAACCAGAAAAAGGCGGCAACCGAAAGTGCGTTGATAACCGGCGTGTAATGGAAAAGAAACCGCGTATTGTATTCTACAACGATTTGAACGGCCCGCATGAAGACCAGATTCGGAAAAATGCTTCACTCACTCCAGAAGAGCGTTGGGCCGTGTATCTGCGAATGAAACGCAGACATACCGGTTTATTTGGCAAACCAGATAAGCGAGTAAAACGCATTACTGTGGAAAGGCCCATATGGATGTAGATGACGACAATTTTGTTCGATTCGTAGTGGCTGCGGATAACAACAAATTTGACACTGAAGTCGCTGATGTATGGATGGAACCCACGAACGAAAATCGGGATCGATTGGTGAATACCTTACGTGAACTGGACTTTACGGATGAAGAATTAGTTGCCCTTAACGGAGCTGATTTTACCCAGCCACAGATTATTCGGTTAGAAG
>JBBQUC010000434.1:0-4190 GCA_038212815.1 Cytophagales bacterium | reverse complement strand
GCAGTCACAGACGTTTACCATTGCCCGGTATCCGGTCGTAGCCACCACGCACGTATCCACCTCGGGTGGACCCATTGGGATTGGCCGCAACGGCGTTGTATTTTTCAATCAATACAATGGCGTGATGGCTGCGCTGGATGCGCTGGAAATCAATAACGCCGATCAGTATCTGGGGCATCCGACACCCTCAGCCGCCGGGGCGCAGTATCACTATCATTACGAACCTAAATACCTGACCACCAAGTTTGGCAACTCGGCGTTTCTGGGTTTTTTGCTCGATGGTTTTCCGGTGTATGGGCCGTATGAGAATGGCATCAAAATCACGACGGCCATGCTTGATAGTTACAACGGCCATGTGAGTGCTACCGAAGATTTTCCGAATGATAAACTGTATCATTACCACGCTATTTCGGCTGCGTCGAGCAAACCATCTGTTCTTACCCAAGCTGCGCCTTACATCAACGGTGGAAAATATTACGGTACTAAAGGAACCGTGAATTAACCTATGGGTGGCTGTGTGAACACGTACTGGCTGAGGCAAGTTTGGTGGCTTGTTCTATTGCTATGGGGCTGCAAAGCCCAGACCGAAGCAGTATCTGAACCGCCTGCCGTTTTTGTTAATCGGCAGGATACAACCCTGCGGAATGCGAATGGAACCTGGCTTTTTAACGGTACACCCTATACGGGCTATATCGTTGAGAAACAGGGGAGCCATCTGCTCTCGAAACTCCCCGTTATGAACGGTAAAGAGAATGGAATCGCGCTGGGATGGTACCCCACGGGCCGTAAGCGGTACGAGCGGGGATTCCGGCATGGTGACCGCGAAGGGGTTCATCAGGGCTGGTACCCAACGGGTACGTTATCGTTCCGCTACACCTTTCTGGCGGATAAATACGAAGGCGAACAACGTACATTCTTCGAGAATGGTCACCGCTGGCAAAGCCTGCATTATGTGCATGGCTACGAGGAAGGGAAACAAAAAACCTGGAATGACAGCGGGCGGGTTATCAATAACTTCACAGTGAAAAAAGGAAAACTATATGGGGTTATCGGTCGCTACGACTGCATGTCGGTCACTAAAAAATAATACCTGGCTGTTGATAGTCAGCGGCTTATTGTTGATGGGTTGTGAAACAGCCAAACAGGCTGACGCTAACACACTGCCGTTTTACAACACCGCTACGTTCGATGCGGAATGGATCGCTGAGAGTGATCCGGGTTACGACACGATTCATACCATCGCGCCATTTTCGCTCACCAACCAGTTGGGGTACACCATCACGAAGGATTCGCTGGATGGCCATATTTACGTGGCTAATTTCTTTTTCTCGATCTGCCCCAGCGTTTGCCCCAAAATGATGGGGAACCTGAAAGCGGTACAGGACACCTTCGCCACCAATCCCCAATTGAAGCTCGTGTCATTTTCGGTAATGCCCTGGGTGGATTCGGTTAGTCGACTCAAAAAATATGGCGATGCCCATCACATCGACCCGGCCAAATGGAATTTACTTACCGGCCCGAAGGCTATCATTTATACCCTGGCCCGACAGTCGTATTTTGCCGAGAAGCAATTGGGTCAACAGAAGTTCTCAACTGAATTTCTGCATACTGAATCCATGCTGTTGATCGATGCGAAGGGGCGCATTCGGGGAATTTATAACGCCACCCAGAAGCCCGACATCGAACGGGTGACAGATGATATTCGCACGCTGATGAAGGAGAAGGCGTAGTGCCGGAGGGGGCCACATTATCAGAGGAAATTGTCATGGTCGGCAGATCAGTGAGCAGACTGGTCAGCACATCCGTCGCGGGCAAGGCCCAAAATGTGTCCAGGCCAGCACGATCAGATTTCTGTTTTTCGGAAGTGGCCCTTGAATGGGCCTGATGTTAATACGCTTTTTTGGGTCGTTAGCCAGACCGCTTTAGTGTCTTCAGCAAACTGGCGAAACCGTGTCGGTTCACGCCCCAGCAATTCGGCTAGCGTATCGGTTAGGCCTGCGGCTTTCCCCAGTTTGGCCACCGAATACAAGGCAGCCATAACCAGGACGAAACCAAGTTTCTGCTTCTCCCGAATCACTTTTGCCACACAAAACGCAGCACGGATGGGTTGCGGTAGGTAATGGTACGGCCCAGTACGTTGGTCAGGATAGCCGCTACCTCGGTGTAAGTCAGAGCTTCAGAACCGGTTAGTTCATAGGCTGCGTTCAGGTGTTGACCAGTGGCTAAGGCCTGGGCCGCTACGTCGGCCAGGTCGCGCACATCCACAAAACTGGTACGCCCGTTGCCCGCCGGTACGAAAATCTCCGAACGGTCGCGGATTTCGATACGGTGGGTTGTACTGAGGTTTTGCATGAAAAAGCTGGGCCGTAGCATGGTGTAGCCCAGTCCGGCCTGGCGGATGAGTTTCTCGATTTTATGATGGGGTGTTACCGGATTGCTCTCCACACCCTGCAAGGACAAAAACACCACCTGGCTCACGCCTGCCCGTTGCATAGCCTGCACAAATGGCAGAAAATATTTATCTACATCAGCCAGTTCAGGCGGGCGCACCAGCAGCACCCGCGATACGCCTGCCAAAGCCGCGTCAAACGTATCGGCTCGGGCGAAATCGAGTGGGACGACGGCATCGGTGAGCGCGGCCAACTCAGGGAGCGTTTGGTCGGACTGGCGCACACCAGCTACCACCGTGAGAGCCGCTCGGTTGGGATGCTTCGCCACCTTTCGCAGTGTTGCCAGACCGACGTTTCCGGTGGGTGTAGTGATGAGTAGTTTCATGGTGGGTAGCATTGAGGAGAAGCCCTGCGCTTGTTTAATACCTGTTCATACTGCCCACTATCCGCTGGCACTATTTGGTCTGGAAACCCGTCGAAAGGCAGGTCATACACCGTAAAATCAGTGGCTACCAAAATCGTTTCCAAAGGGAGAAGAAAGTTACTGGGTGGAGCGATTTACCCTTAACCAGTAGCCATTTAGCGGACAGGAACAGCACAAAGGTGACGGATAAGGGCCAACTAATAAATGACGACCATCAGGCAGGCGGTTGATAAAACTCAGCGACAGATGGCTTACCAGGGTGTACCGGAATGGATCAATACTGTGCGCATTGCCCAGCTTACCCAACAGTTTCTGGACGGGCCGAGCGCGGCCGGAACCAACTGGGGTTCGCTGCTGGATTCACTCGACTTACAGGAGCTTCAGGGCTGATTAGCTGACAAGCGATGAAGCCGGGGCTATTCGGGTCTATCAGGACGGGTATCGGCTTTGACGGCCGATTGCCGTACCACCAGCTTCTGGATTTCTACTGCCCAGAAAACAAGGCTCGACACGGCTACGGTTATCCCTAATTCAGCCCACGTCAGGGGCTGGGTCTTGAACAGATCGTTGAAAAACGGCGTGTAGATAATCATGAGTTGCAGCGCGACGGTTAGCCCGATGGCCCCCAGCATGGGTTTGTTGGCCAACAGGCTGGTGGTGAATACCGACTCCCGGCGCGACCGAATGGCAACCGCATTACCCAACTGACTGAAACATAACACCGTGAAGGTCATTGTTTGCCAGTGCGGGAGTTTGTTGTGAATGGCCCACGCCTGAATGCCGATGGTGACGGCCCCAATCAGCACCCCAACCCACAGGATGAACCCGCCTAAGCCATCGCCAAAAATGGACTGCTTTGGGTCGATGGGGGGGCGTTTCATGGTGTTGGGTTCGGCGGGTTCGTAGGCCAGTGCCAGGCCGGGCAACCCATCGGTGATTAAGTTGATCCACAGAATATGAATCGCCAGCAGGGGGATCGGCAAACCGAAAAATGGAGCTAGAAAAATGGCGATGATCTCGCCCGCATTTCCCGACAGGATGTAGCGGACAAACTTCAGGATATTATCGAAAATGCGTCGCCCGTGCTTTACCGCTTTCACAATGGTGGCAAAATTATCGTCCAGCAAAATCATGTGCGCGGCTTCTTTGGCAACCTCGGTACCGGTGATGCCCATGGCGACACCGATGTCGGCGTTTTTCAGCGCGGGCGCATCGTTGACCCCGTCACCAGTCATGGCCACAAACTGATGTCGGGCCTGCAACGCGCTGACAATCCGCAGTTTCTGCGCCGGGTCAACGCGGGCATAGACCCGTACCTTCTCCACAAGGGCCGCGAAAGCCGGATCGTCCAGCTTGCCCAGCTCCGGGCCGGTCAG
>JBBQUC010000433.1:0-4228 GCA_038212815.1 Cytophagales bacterium | reverse complement strand
GGAATCTTCAGCCGTTGCGACAGGCCAAAGGCTGAAATGCCGTAAATAATACCGAAGTTGATCGTTTTAGCTTTCCGGCGCATCTCACTCGTTACCTCGTCCAGCCCAACGTGGAATACCTTACTGGCCGTTTGGGTATGAATATCGACTCCATTGTTGAAGGCATCGAGCATGGTTTGGTCGCCACTAAAAGCGGCCATGATACGGAGTTCGATCTGCGAATAATCGGCTGACATGATAACAAACTCCGGGCCGCGCGGTACAAATGCCTTCCGAATTTCCTGCCCACGCGGGGTACGGATCGGGATATTCTGCAGGTTTGGATTGGTAGAACTAAGCCGTCCGGTTGAAGCCACTGCCTGATTGAAGGAGGTATGCACCCGCCCATCTCGTTTGCTGATGAGTAGCGGCAGGGCATCCACGTAGGTGTTCTTGAGTTTTATCAGTTCGCGGTAGTCCAGAATTTTGCGGGCGATCTCGTGTTCGGCTTCGAGCCGCGAGAGAATCTCCTCCCCGGTAGCGTACTGCCCCGTTTTAGTCTTCTTTGCGTTTTTATCGAGCTGTAGTTTATCGAACAGAATCTCGCCCAACTGCTTGGGGGAGCCAATGTTGAACGACTCACCGGCAATGCCGTAAATTTCCTGCTGCACCTGCCGCATGTCCACTTCCAGGGTGGCTGAAAGCTCTGCCAGAGCAGACGTATCGAGGGTGATACCTTCCAATTCAAGGTCGGTTAGCACCTGCACCAGGGGCATTTCAACCTGCTCGAAGAGTTTATGCAGGTTGTCTTTATTCAGCAGTGGGGCAAAGGTGTGCTTTAGCTGTAGGGTAATGTCGGCATCTTCGCCGGCGTATTCAACCACCTGTTGCACATCCACATCGCGCATGGTGGTTTGTTTTGGTCCTTTTTTGCCGATCAGCGACTCAATCGGGACGGGGTTGTAATTGAGGTAAGTACCCGCCATCATGTCCATATTGTGCCGTTGCTCCGGCTCAATCAGGTAGTGGGCAATCATAGTGTCGAAGAGAGGGCCTGCTACGGCTACGCCGTACTTTTTCAGCATCAGCAGGTCATACTTAAGGTTCTGCCCAATCTTCCCAATAGCCGCATTGGCAAACACTGGTTTAAACACATCTACTACCGCCTGTGCCTCGTTGCGGTCGGCGGGAATAGGTACATAAAACGCTTCGCCGGGGCGATAAGCAAATGATAGACCCACTAAATCGGCCTCAACAGGGTCGATAGCGGTAGTTTCAGAATCGAAACAGATAGCCTCCTGCAACCCCAGGTAATATACTAAGCTGGCCCGCAGTTCGGGGGTATCCACCAGCCGGTAATCGTGCGGCACGGAGTAGATTGTTCGTCGCGGTTGCGTCGGTACGCTGTCGGGTTGGGTTTCCTGGGGTTCATAGGCCAGAAACGCAGGGTCGTTTTCATCCGCCGGTTTGTCGGGGGTTGCGGCCTCGCCCGAAGCCCTGGGCGGAATAACCGGGGTTTTTGGCGACGATGGTGCCTTGTCGCCAAATAAAAAGGGTAAGTCCTCCGCCACAGATGGATTGTTGACCGGGCCGCCAAACAAGTCCATCTGCCCGGTTTTATCAGGGGCAGCAAAGTCAGGTTTTAATGGCGTAGGAGCATCGCCAACCAGCCGGGTTTTCATCTGCCGAAACTCCAGTTCGTCGAGCAGGGTGGCTAGCGCGGCTTTGTCGTACTCCGTGTGGCGGAGGGCTTCTTCATCGAATGGAACAGGTACATCAGTGTTGATGGTGGCCAGTTCTTTGGAGAGCAACCCCTGCTGCCCGTGGTTGAGAACGTTCTCTTTCAGCTTGCCTTTCAACTGATCGGCGTTGGCAATGAGGTTTTCGACCGATCCAAAATCGGCAATAAGTTTCTGAGCGGTTTTTTCGCCAATCCCCGGAATCCCTGGAATGTTATCGACCGAATCACCCATGAGGCCCAGCATATCCGTGACCTGCCCGATGCGCTCGATCTGCCAGCGATCCAGTATTTCGGCAACGCCTAGTTTTTCGGCGGGCTTGCCCATAAACGCGGGTTTGTAGATATAGACATGCTCGCCCACCAACTGCCCATAGTCTTTATCGGGGGTCATCATAAACACCTCAAAGCCCGCCAGAGCCGCCCGTTTGGCCATCGTGCCAATCACATCGTCGGCTTCGTAGCCATCGAGCATAAGTAGCGGAATGTGCATGGCCTGCACAATTTGTTTGATGTAGGGAACGGCAATAGTGATGTCTTCGGGCTGCGACTGCCGGGTAGCTTTATAAAGCGGAAACTGCTCGTGGCGGAAGGTTTTCTTGGCCGTATCGAAGGCAACGCCGATATGGGTGGGTTTTTCTTTGGTAAGTACTTCCAGCAGGGCGTTCATAAACCCAAATACTGCCGAGGTATTTACCCCTTTCGACGAGATGCGCGGGTTCTTGTTAAAGGCAAAATGGGCACGATACACTAGTGCAAAGGCATCTAACAAAAAGAGTTTTTTGGCAGGTTTGGGAGTCATGAAAAACGGTGATGAGAAAACAACAGTAGCTATAAAATGAACAGATAAACCGCCTGTTTGATTCCGGTAATTCAGACTGGATTGGGCGTTAGGTCAAGCCGTTTAACCTCCGCTTTTGTCCAGTCGATTTGCCGTTCTGCTTCGGTTAGGTCGATGAACGGATGCTCGGCTAGCAGGCGTTTGAGCTTGGGCAAACAACCCGCCAGTCCGTAATACGATTTAAACCGTCGGCCCAGGCTAAGATCGGGTAGCAGGGGTTGATCGGCATCGAAATCGCGGGGGTGGAAATAGGTCATTACGTAGTCGGCCCGGCGGGTCAGGTAGGTGAGTAGGGGGTAGGGCAGCAACCGGAAATACCCTCCTCCCGAAAAGATGGTATCCTGCCCCAGCACACGAATGGTATTGATCGGAAACTCTTTCAGCAGCGTACCGCTCACGTCGATGAGGCAGGGTTTAGCTGAGCCAAAGGTAGCCATGCCCCCATGCGCCCTTCGGGCCGGAAAAATAGAGCAGTCCACCTCGATACCCAGTTCGGCCAGAATCGGGAATACCCATCGCTGCTCGGCTTTGACCGAAAACCCCGGAGCGCGGTAGGCCCTTACTTTTTTGCCCGTAATGGCCTCCAGCGAGTGAATGGAGCGGCTCAGGTCGGCCTTAAATTCCGCAGGGGTCTGCTCAAAAGCAAGCTGATGCAGGTCGGAGTGGGTCGCAATCTCGTACCCGGCCTGGTCGATAGCCCGAATCACGTTGGGGTGTTGCCGGGCAACCCAGCCGAGACAGAAGAAGGTGGCCCGGCAACCGGTATCATCGAGTAACCGGAAAATCAGGTCCATGTTGCGATGAATCCGCGATTCATACCGGCTCCAGTCTGACTCATTCCGGGTGGAGGAATGGTCGAGAATATGAAACCACTCCTCAATATCGAAGGTTAGAATATTCATGTCAATAAAACCGCTTACCTGCCTGCTGAAAGGCCAGTACATCCTCGCGGGTAGGGAACGAAAAGTACGTCATCTGGCTGGCATCGTTCTCCAGCAGGGTGTAATTGCCCTCATGAATCAGGCCGATGGCTTCCAGAATGGCATTCATGCCTATTTTCTTGGTATAGGTAATGAGTTCTTCCTGCGAGAGGTTACCAATTTCTACCTTTTTCTGCACCAGAATAGGGCCACTATCGATGCCTTCATCCACCAAAAAGACCGATACACCCGTGTAGGTCTCGTTGTAGCGCATTACCCAGAACGAGGGCATGAGTCCCCGGTATTTAGGAAGCAAAGCCGTATGGAGGTTGATGCAGCCGTGGGTGGCAATATTGAGCAAGGGGCGTTTGAAGATCTGATTGCCCGCAATAGACACCAGCAGATCAGGTTTTAAAGCCGCAATTTTCTCCCGGTTTTCAGCTTTATTAATCGGGCCATCGATTGGCACGAGTGGAATGCCCCGTTTCTGCAACACCTTGCTGACGCTTTTGTTGGGGTTAAGCTTGGCGAGCGCGAACTTAGTGCCATAGTGCAGAAAAAAAGGCAGCCCAAAAATCTTGTAGGTTTTCTTCAGCTTCTCGCTAAATGTCTCGCGTTTTCCAAACGGCGAAACATCGAAAACTACCGTGGCCACTACTTCGGCATAAGGCGGTAGGTTGTCGAGCAGGTAATTGATGTTGTCTGCTAAATAAAAAGGGTCATCCTGAGTGAGAAGAACAAGGCGCATAG
>JBBQUC010000432.1:0-4258 GCA_038212815.1 Cytophagales bacterium | reverse complement strand
ACCTGCGTGCCGTTGGTTTTACCCAGCAGGGTGATTTTGCCACCAGTAGCACCTACTTTGACCGTTCCGCCCTGGGTAGTGGCTATATCGGCTCCGGTAGTGAGGTTGGTGCTAAACTGGCGGTCGTTGACAAGGTGGTAGCTGAGCAGGTTGAGCAGAGTAGCTACGGGGGCTGCATTGATAGCAGTAATGTCTTTGTACCCAGCCGCCTGAAAAGCCGCATTGGATGGGGCAAACACGGTAACCGCCGTTGGCCCAACCAGTGTAGTCACCAACCCTGCCCGCAGAATGGCTGCATTGAAAAACGTCAAGTCGGCATTGGCCTGGCTTAACTGGGCTAGATTAGTGGTGGGAGGGAGGAGCAACTTATCAAGGGTATGCAACACGCCATTACTGGCCACCTGATCGGCCTGGGTGACCCGCCCGCCGTTGACCGATACGCCGTTGCTATTTTTAGTGATATACATGGGTAGGCCAGCCAGCGTAACGGTGGGGGTATTATTGGCCGTGGCCATAATGGCCGTGATAAGTTTCTGGTTCACCACATGGTAACGCACTAGCGTTTCGGCTGTGCTGGCGGGCAGGGCGGTAATGGCTGTAGCATCAGCATAGCCAGCCGCCTGAAAAGCCGCATCAGTAGGGGCGAAAAGCGTTAGGGGGTCTTGCTGCAACTCGGCCACCAGGCCTGCCCGAACAATGGCTGCCGAGAGCATCGTGTAATTTTGTCGGTTGGCATCGATAAGACCCGTAATGGTGGGTATGGTGGGCTGCGGGGGTGTCGTATCTGATTTTTTGCAACTCAGCGGAAATAGCAAGCTGGCAAGCAGCAAGGAAAGAATAGTTTTTCTCATGGCAAAAAAGCACTTATTCTGGCTTCAATTGGTCAACGACCGGGATCAATAACCTCGCGAAGGTACGAAGTAATTGTAATCGTAACGGTATCGCCCACCTGCCATTGCCCTGAATCGGTTGGAATCTGTACTAGGCCAGCATCCGTATGAACTCCCAGACTTATTGCGGTTACCGATACAACCCGGCCTCGCAGTTGGAGTGGAACTGGGGGCGATTGTTGCTCCTGAAGTTGCCCATTTTCCAGATAAAGCATCCGGTCGGCAAGGGGCCGCAGGGTTTCGGCCTGATGGCTAACTAGCAGCGTAGTCGTGTCAAACTCTCTGTGTAGGGCAACTAATTCGTGGCTGAGTGTATGCGTAGTTTCAGCATCTAACGCCGAGAAGGGTTCGTCGAGCAGGAGTACGGCTGGCCGACGAACGAGGGCGCGGGCGAGGGCAACGCGCTGCCGTTGCCCGCCTGATAAGCTCCGTGGTTTGCGGTTGGTAAAAGGCTGTAGGGCCAGGCGTTCCAGTAATTTGTCGGTCAGTGAACCGGTTTTGCTGTCCTCGGCAAAACGAAGATTCTCCCGCACAGTCATGTTGGGGAAGAGGGCATAATCTTGAAACACCATGCCCAGGTTGCGGGCCTGTGGGCGCAAGTTAATGCGTTGAGCCGTATCGAGCCAGGTGGTATTATTGACAGTGATCCGTCCCGAATCGGGTATAATCAATCCAGCCAGAATACGGAGCAAGGTAGTTTTGCCCGCTCCTGAGGGGCCGGTCAGTAGAGTGAGGCTACCTGCTGGCAGGGCTACGTTTACATCCAGACTACCGGGTTTATCGGCAAAATTCAGGCGGTATCGGGTGTTGATCTCAAGCATGGTCAGAAATTTACCCACCGTTTGTTGGCTGCATAGACGGTCAGCAAAATGCCAAAAGTAACCACCAGCAGAATCAGCGCGTAGGCATTAGCCAGGTCGTAATTCATGAGTTCAACGGCATCGTAAATGGCCACCGAGGCTACCCGTGTTTCGCCAGGGAGGTTGCCGCCAATCATCAGTACCAGCCCAAACTCGCCCACGGTATGGGCAAAGCTCAGCACCGTGCCGGTAAGCAGAGCCGGTTTAATATTGGGCAGTAGCACCCGCAGCAGCGTTTGCCCCCGCGATTTGCCGAGGGTATAAGCTGCTTCGCGTAGGGAGGCCGGGAGGTTTTCCAGACCAGCCTGCACCGGATGCACCATGAACGGCAGGCTATAGAGAATAGAAGCCAGTACCAGCCCCTCGAACGAGAAAACCAGACGGAAACCTAGATGTCTATCGATCCAATGCCCTACCGCACCCGTCGGGCTAAATGCCAGCAGTAGGTAAAACCCCAGCACCGAGGGCGGAAGCACCAGTGGCAAACTGATAATGGCTTCGACCACCGCTTTCCCCCGAAACCGCGCGCCCGCCAGCCAGGCACCCAACGGCACACCAATGCCCCACAGCAGCACCGTGGTGATGCCCGCTAACCGAAACGTAAGCCAGATGGGTTGCCAGTCGAGGATCATTTGAGGAGGGGAGTTAATCAGAAAGCGACTTCCCTTCTACCCAATCTTCAGCACGGCCATAAACGCTTCCTGCGGAATCTCTACGTTGCCGACCTGCCGCATCCGCTTCTTGCCTTTTTTCTGCTTATCCAGCAGTTTGCGCTTCCGCGAAATATCACCCCCGTAGCACTTGGCCAGTACGTCTTTTCGTAAGGCCCGCACCGACTCACGGGCAATGATTTTCTGACCAATGGCGGCTTGAATAGCAATCTCGAACTGCTGACGAGGCAGCAGTTCGCGGAGTTTTTCGCAGAGCCGCTTACCCCAGTCGTAAGCTTTGTCGCGGTGAACAATGGCCGAGAGGGCATCTACGCGGTCGCCGTTCAGCATAATATCAAGTTTTACCATGGTTGACTCGCGGTTGCCCAGAAACTCGTAATCGAGGGAGGCATACCCCCGCGAGATAGTCTTGAGCTTGTCGAAAAAGTCGAACACCACCTCGGCAAGGGGCATCTCGAATTGCAGCTCTACCCGGTCGGCGGTGATATATACCTGATTTTTAAGCAGGCTGCGCTTTTCCATACACAGGCCCATGATCCCGCCGATGTACTCTGACTTGGTGATGATCTGCGCTTTAATGAATGGTTCTTCAATCCAGCTAATGGTGCTGGGATCGGGCATTTCGGCGGGAGCCGACACCTGGAGCTGCTCGCCATTGGTGGTCATCACCTCGAACCGCACCGAAGGTACGGTGGTAATGACGGTCATATCGAACTCGCGCTCGAGCCGCTCCTGCACAATTTCCATGTGGAGCATACCCAGAAATCCGCAGCGGAAACCAAACCCCAGGGCTGCCGAGGTTTCGGGTTCCCATACCAGGGCGGCATCGTTCAGTTGAAGCTTTTCCATCGCTTCGCGCAGTTCTTCAAACTCGCTGGTTTCTACGGGATAAATGCCCGCAAATACCATCGGTTTTACCTCCGAGAACCCCTGAATCGCTTGTTTGGCAGGCCGGTCGAGGTGGGTGAAGGTGTCGCCCACTTTTACCTCTTTAGCTACTTTAATCCCTGAAATGAGATAGCCAACATCGCCACAGGCAATCATTTCTTTCGGCTCCTGGGTGAGCCGGAGCGTACCAATCTCATCGGCGTTGTATTCTTTGCCGGTGTTCATGAATTTCACCTTGTCACCTTTGCGGATGCTGCCGTTCATGACCCGGAAAATAACCTCGATTCCTCGGTAGGAGTTGAAGTGCGAGTCGAAGATAAGGGCCTGGAGCGGGCCATTCGGGTCGCCTTTAGGGGCTGGCACCCGCTCGACAATGGCGGCCAGGATTTCGGGTACGCCGATCCCTTCTTTCCCACTAGCGGGAATAATGTTGGCCCGTTCGCAGCCGAGCAGATCAACCATCTCGTCTTTCACCTCTTCGGGCATGGCTCCGGGCAGGTCAATTTTGTTCAGTACCGGAATAATCACCAGATCGTTATTCATGGCCAGGTACAGGTTCGAGATGGTTTGAGCCTCAATACCCTGCGAGGCATCGACCAGTAACAAAGCCCCTTCGCAGGCCGCTATCGAGCGCGACACCTCGTAGGAGAAGTCAACGTGACCGGGCGTGTCGATGAGGTTGAGGGTATAAATCTCGCCCTTGTAGGGGAAGTCCATCTGAATAGCGTGGCTCTTGATGGTAATGCCGCGCTCGCGCTCCAGGTCCATGTTATCTAAGAGCTGAGCCTGCATGTCGCGGGCACCAACGGTATTGGTAAATTCGAGCAGCCGGTCGGCAAGGGTACTTTTGCCGTGGTCGATATGGGCAATGATGCAAAAATTGCGGATGTGCTTCACGTAGCTGTTGGGCGGTTTACTGGCCGTTATCGACTAGTTAATAATCCACAAA
>JBBQUC010000431.1:0-4264 GCA_038212815.1 Cytophagales bacterium | reverse complement strand
CTGTTTCGATAAAGATGCCCACCACCAGCTTGGCGATCTGCAAACAGCTTCCTTTGCCGCGGTGTGGCAGAGCCAGCCGTATCAGGATTTTCGGCAGACCCTGCTCCGCTCCCGGTCGGAGATTGAGATGTGTAAAAACTGTACGGAGGGCGTGAAGGTGTGGGCGTAAGGGAGCCGCTTTCCAGTAGTAGGTAGAAATCCCGGCGGTTAACAATCACGTGCCGGGTTGACGTACATCAGGTTCAACGGGCTGCCGGGGTGTTTGTTTTGTAGCGTAATCCAAACGCAAACCGAATAAACACGCTATATCTCATGAAAACCATCCTTGCCACCACTGATTTCTCGGCTAATGCCAACCGGGCTACTCACTTTGCTGCTCAACTGGCACTGGCCCAAAAGGCGCACCTTATTTTGCTGCATACCTTTCACTTCTGGCCGGGAAACCCTGCCGAAACCGGGCTTGATTTTCCCCTCAGTGCTCAGGCAATGCAGGCAGAGAGCCAGCACACGCTCAACGAACTGGCCCATGAACTTCATACTGAATACGGGGAGGAGTTGCCCATTCGTTGCCTGGTGAAAGAAGGCAACGTACTGCCCACTATCCAGGAGGTTGCCCAGGCGGAAAAAGCGGACCTGCTACTGATGTGTACCGTGGGTTCTTCTCCGCAAAGTGCCCAGCTAATGGGGAGTCTAGCAACCAAAATGATTGCTGAAACCAACCGGTCTGCCAATGCCGTGCCCCTCTTGCTGATACCTCCTTCTGTTACCTATACCAACGTGATGAACGCGGTGCTGGCCATCGACCTCGATACCCCACCCGATGCTGTGGTACTCGATACGGCCTTTCGGTTAGCCCGCCAGTTTGGGTGTGTGGTCAACCTGATCTGTGTTCACGACAATCCTACCGATGTGGCTGTTCGGACAAAAGCCGAGCATATCCGGCACCTGATGGGCACCATTCCCCATACGCTGACGATTCAACCAGGCGGAGCGGTGTATGAGACCCTGCTGACGTTTGCCCAGCAGAACAAAGCCGACCTGATGATGATGCTTCCGCAGGAACACAATTGGTTCCGCAGGCTATTTGTTGAAGGCGAGACCGAACGCATGGCCCGCCTGACGGACATTCCGTTACTGGCTGTGTCCTGATGAGGATGAATACCACCTTGACCAAAACGGCCTGCTACCACTGCGGTAGCGACTGCCCAACTTCGGTAAGCGCTATTGTTTTCGATGATAAGTTCTTTTGCTGCACAGGTTGTCAGACCGTGTATCAACTCCTGAGTAGCCACCAGCTTTGTCCCTATTACGACCTCAACCCCGCTCCCGGTAAGGCCATGTCGGCACCTGCCCTTGACCGGCTGGCCTTCCTCGATGTGCCCGATATTGTCAATCAACTTATTGATTTTCAGAATGCCACTGTCGCTCATGTTACATTCTTTATACCAGCTATTCACTGTTCGTCGTGCCTGTGGCTGCTCGAACACCTGTATCGACTGGAGCCGGGCATTCAGCAAACCCGCGTCGATTTTCTGAAGAAACAGGTGCATCTGGTAGTCGACCCGGCTCGGCTGTCGTTGCGGCAAGTAGCCGAACTGCTGACATCGCTAGGGTATGAGCCACTCATCAGCCTGAACGATGCGGCAAAACAACCCACCACCACCTACCGACCCCTGCTGTACCGGCTGGGGGTGGCAGGTTTCTGTGCGGGCAACATCATGCTGTTTAGCTTCCCACAGTACCTCGGCCTCAACGATCCCGCGTTTAAACACCTGTTTGGCATCCTGAACCTGCTGTTGGCTACACCCGTCGTGTTTTATTCAGGGTCAGGCTATTTTGCCTCGGTCTGGAAAAGCCTGAGAAACGGAGTCATCAACATCGACTTTCCGATTCTGCTGGGTATTTTGGTGGCTTACTGTCGAGGAACGTATGAGGTGCTGGCCCTTGGCGGTGCAGGCTACTATGATTCCGTTACCGGGCTGATTTTTTTTCTGCTATGCGGGAAGTGGTTCCAGCAGCGCACCTACGATTTTCTGTCTTTTGAGCGCGATTACAAATCCTATTTCCCGATGGCTGTGGAACGGCTTTGGGCAGGGGGTGAGGGTGGTCCACCTTCGCCCCCTGCCCAAAGCCCCATTGCCGACCTCCGCAAAGGTGACCGGATTCGCGTGCGGCACGGCGACCTGATTCCCGCCGATGGGTTGCTATACCGGGGGGAGGGCCTGCTCGATTACTCGTTCGTGACGGGCGAATCGGAGCTGGAGCGTAAGCAGCCGGGTGCCCTGCTTTACGCGGGTGGGCGGCAAATGGGGGGGGCTATTGACCTGGAGATTATACGCGAGGTATCGCAGAGCTACCTGACCCAACTCTGGAACAACGATGCGTTCCGCAACGAGCAAACTACCCGCCATCCCGGAAGTGCCAGCACTTTTGCCGATGCCGTAGGGAAGTATTTTACGCTGACCGTGCTAACACTGGCCACACTGATCGGAGGGTATTGGTTCTGGTGGGCCAGCCAACCTGCCACGGCGGTCAATGCGTTCACGGCCGTACTCATTGTGGCCTGTCCCTGTGTGTTGTCATTGTCGTATCCGGTGGCCCTGGGGCATGGACTTCGGCTGTTGGGTAAACGGGGGTTCTTCCTCAAAAATGCCACCGTGATCGAGCAGTTAACCCGCTGTAATACCGTTGTCTTTGATAAAACCGGCACCTTGACAACGCCCGCGTCTGAAACCGTATCTGAACAATTTGGCCAACCCCTGACCCCTACCGAATGGGCCATGATTCGGGCGTTAGTGCGCCAATCGGCACACCCACTCAGTCATCGCCTGAGCCAGTTTCTGGCCGACAGCCCACCCCTGTTGGTGGACAATTTCACCGAACTGCCCGGCCAGGGCATTGTGGGTGTAGTAGCTGATGTCATTGTGAAAGCAGGCAGTGCAGTTTTTGTGGGTGGCCCCGACACACATCCGAATGGCTCAACGGTTCACATCACTATCGACGGAATATACCGGGGGTTTTTCCAACTTGCCGGCCAAATTCGCAACGGCTTGGCCGATATGCTGACGGAGTTTACCAGCCAGAAAAAGCAACTATACGTACTGTCGGGCGACACCGATGCCGCCCGTGCCGACCTACACCCCTGGTTCTCTAATGAGACCATGCGGTTTACCTGTAGTCCGGCTGACAAGCTCGAATTTATCCGTGATTTACAAGCCAAAGGACACCGGGTGCTGATGATTGGCGATGGGCTAAACGACGCGGGTGCCCTGAAACAGGCCGATGTGGGCATCGCCGTGACCGATGATACGCTCCACTTTACTCCCGCCAGCGATGCCATTCTGGAAAGCCGTTCGCTGCCGCTTTTGCCCGAATTTATCCGCTATAGCCGCTTTGCCATGTGCCTGATCCGCGTTAGTTTTGGCGTGTCGCTGCTCTACAATGTAGTTGGTTTATCCGTTGCAGCCACGGGCCACCTCTCGCCCATTGTAGCCGCCGTGCTGATGCCGCTGAGTTCTGCCACAATGGTGGCCATTGCCACAGTGGGAATGCGGTGGCGCAACTAATGCCGCATCCTGGCAAACATATCGCCTGCTCAACTTCTCCATTATTTTCTCCACAGCCTAAACAAAGCCGGGCTAACGCTATACAGGATTATGTGGGTTATGTCGGATCGGTCATTACCGCGCAGTTACCGCATGATGGAAGGTTTTGGGGGTGCATACCTTCCAATTTGTGAATGCGGCTGGTAAAGCATGCTTTGTCAAGTTTCACTGGAAACCACTACCAGGGGGCACGGGTAAAAGGCAAGCCGAATGCCGCCCTTTACGCGCACAAAAAAGAGATACTGGGTTAATCAACACCGGATCACTCACTCATGACCGCTTTGCCCAGCCGCGCCAGGGCCGATTCATATTGCCGGAACAGGAAATCGTAGGTGACAAACTCGTTAAGCCGCTGGTTGCTGGGCATCAGGCGGTTCAGCAGCATATGAATATAGCTGCCCAGTAGATCATTGAGCGCGATGGGGGCGGCCTGATTGGTACACGCCTGGATAATATCGCTAACGACTGGCTGTTGCTGTGCCGACTTGGTATCGAGCAGTTGCAGCAGCGGATAAATTTCCTGAGCAGCATCGTTGGCGGGGTCTAAAATCCGGGTAATGGCCGCCCGATTATTGCGGTATTTTTTATCCAACTGCTGTTTAAGGGCCACGTCCATGTTGAACTCCCGCGCAAAGTTGTCGCGCCCATGCTTCGCCAGT
>JBBQUC010000430.1:0-4272 GCA_038212815.1 Cytophagales bacterium | reverse complement strand
ACCAGACTTTGTTGAGGGTGAAGGCAGGCTGAAACCGGGCGGCATCGGCGGGCAGGTCGATCTCATCGAAAATACCCAGCAGCAGCATAAAGCTATGCGGCCCGCTATGCACGGTTTCGGCGTATTCGCTCACCAGAAAATCAAGCAGTCGCCGGGGGAGTTCGGCGATGTGGCTATTGGCCAGAAAATTGCCCGGTGCCCCCGACCGGAACACCTCGATGAGTGGCTCGAACTGCTCGATGATGGCTTTCACATCGCCCCCTACAGCTACTGCTTTGCCAATTTTCTCCTCGTCGGGCACGCTGAACAGTTCGTTGAGGTGTTGCACCAGGGTAATGACCCGTTGAGGCAAGGCCACCGGCAGTTGAGCAAATGGCTGACTACCGGGCAGCTCGTAGCCGAGTTTACGGAGCAGGTCGGTCGTTTTGGAGGCCGAGTCGATCCGGCTCAGTGGCTGAATAGCCAGAGAGAGTTCGCGCAGGGAGTCGTTGACAAGATTAGCGGGCATGGCTCAGGGCGTTGCAGGTTCAACCACAATATGAATGTTATAAGCAGCGGTGGGGGCGAAGGCCGAAGGGTCAGTGTCGGCATGTTCCTGGTGAACGGCGGGGATGCGCAGTTTGGCGGTCAGAGCCGCTCGTGTTGCGTCAGTATTTGCATCCCAGTTGAAGGTAAGGGCATTGATGCGGGTAGTCATGGTAGCAAGCTGGCTGGTATCGCTGGTCCAGAGCAGTTTCAAAAAATTCCGCATGGCCGAAGTCTTCAGGGTATTGTCGAGCAGAATGGTATGCCTGGCCGGGTGCGACGAACTCTGAATGAGCAGGGGGAGCCCAATGGCTAAATAAAACTTGAGCGGTCCATTTGTGGCCTGCATGGCCGTGTTGACATCGGTGAAAAAGGTACCATAGTTGGTAGCCAGCGTCGTGTCGATGAACCCCCGGATGGCGGTAACATACCCCTGAATAGTAGGTAAGTCGAGCGGATTGGGGGCTGTTGCGGGGATGAGCCGGGGGTTAGGTGCGGTTACACCCGTTACGCCAATGAGACCGGTATAAACCGTTTTCAGGTCGTTGAAGAACTGGGTAAGGTCGGCAGAGGTGGGGGCTGCGGCCGCGCTCACTCGTTGCTGAATCTGGGCAAATGTAGCCACGCGGGGTTGCAGGCTCCCCAGTCGGGTGCGGGAAGCGGTTGTCGGCGTGGCCGTACTAATGTCGCCGATGGTTCGGAACCGCTGAATCAGGTCGGCGAGGTTCATTGTTGGCAGGTCGTCGGCCCGTTGGGCTTCCATATTCAGCAGCGGGATACCTACCCCACCCGGTGTTGCCTGCCGTTGTCGCCAGGTTAGGGTCGTAAAATTGAAGGCGTTGCCTTGTATCAGTCCCGTTATGAACTGGAAAAACGACTGAAAATTCACCAGATCGCGCCAGTCGCTGAAGGCAGTATCAATATCGGTTCCGACAACATTGGCACCGGGAATACCTGAACTAACCAGGCCATCGACCAGCGAGTTGGACGCAAATTCAAAACTAGCTGTAAACGATTGAAGCCAGTTGGGGCCCGTTACCATAGGCAGGTTACCGGTTGTGCCAAAAAACGCCTGCATGGCCTGTAGGTTGGTATGCCCTCCCTGCGCCACCCGGCATCCCCGAATGTCGATACGGCTGGTTTTACTGAACCGGGCGCGGGCATGGGTTATTTTAGCCCGCAGGCCAGCCGCAATGACCCGGTTGGCTTGTCGCAAATCAAGAAGTAGCCGCCCATCGAAGGTGTTACTAGCCGAAGCCAGGCCGATATCTGATAGCGTGAGGGACGTGAGGGCCGCCCGTAAAGCCTGCACCTGCGGTTCGGAAATGGTATTGGCCGTGTTCCGAATAGGCAACCCAACAAAACGAGTCTGAAAATGGGTGATAATGGTATTGATAGAGGCTCTGACCACATCTTTCTCGGCAGTAGTGGCAGTGCCTGGTGTAGGATTAGGCGGTTCCTCCTGCGAGTGGTCCCAGTCGATAGTGCCACCAGTAATAAATACCAGATCGAGATTGCGCCGAAAAAACACACGCTGATCGGCAGTGAGGGTATCGGCGGGCTGGTCTAACCCAAACGGCACTAGTACGGCTGCATTGTTGGTGCGCAAGTGGGCGAGTGCCTGATTGGCCCGATCCTCAAACAGGAAAGGGCTGATAGAGGCTCCTGCCGTGTATTGGGTAATAAGGGCTGCTAACCCGTCGGCATCGCTGCTGGCAAACCCTGCCAATGGGCCGGCCAGTATCCCCCGCGACCCGTTGTTGAACAACCACATAAACAGGTGGTCGAAATTGGCGTGGGTAACAATCCGCATACAACGGATGGGGGTGCTAGTGGTCTGGAGTCGAATCAGGATATCTTCCAGCGAGTTAACACCAATGGGACTTAGCCCAAAATTGTTGTGAAACTCATTCGCCGAGACAATAAATCCATTGTCGCCGGGCAGCGGATTGGCAATAAACGTTAGCTCTGGAATGTTTTCGGGCACGCCCACGGGTTGCCGTACAGGGGCAGCTCCGCCACCACCAGCTCCGCCACCGCCCCCCCCACCGGGTGCGGCAGCTACCCCGGCAATCTGGAGAAAAGCCGCGCTGTTCATCAGCAGTAAAACCCGGTCTGCAAACGCCATAATTAAGGGGTTGCCGGTTCGACAACAATGTGGTTATTGTACTCAACAAGCGGGGAATAGCCTGCATCACTTCGGCCATTCTCCTCGTTGGGCACGTCGATGAAGTACTTTTCTGACAAGAGGGGCCGTAGCGTTTGCAAACTATTGCTTTTTTTTGCCAGGTTGATGAGGCTATTTGCTTTGGTTAGCTGAGTTGGCGTACCCGTCCAGAGCGTTTTTAGGAAACTTCTTAGGGCTTCATTCTGGAGGGTGTCATCGACGAGCAGGATGGAATCGGACGGGTGAAAAACGACAGGATCATCCAGCGGCCCCAGGCTCAGAACGCGCTTTCGGTTTTCGACCAGCATTGGCAATCCCAGGCTCAGGTAGGTCAGAAAGGGTGTTAGCGGTAAGGCTAAAGCAGCAATAATGTCGGCAAAAAAAGTTTCGTATAGTTTGGCCAGCATGGTATCGAAGTGGGTGTGCAAATCGGTTGCGTAACGCTTAAGTTGATCGACCTGAGCATCGGCCGGAACGATGGGGGTGGTTGGTGGATTGATGCCTGATACAGCAATGGGTTTAACGGACGCATACAGTGCTTTTAGCCGGGTGAGCAGCATGGCTGGGCCAGTAGTGGCGGTGTCGATAGCTTTTTGGAGATCGATTAATTGACGGATAAGGGGTTGTAACTTTTCGATTTTACCCCGGTTGGCGGTACTGGGTACTGCCGGGTCGAGCTGAAACATCAACCGAAACTGCCGGATCGAATCGGCAAATGGCTTGGTCAGCAAACCATCTATCCGCTGAGCCTCCATCCCCAGAACGGGTATACCTGGGCCACCCGCAACGGTTTGTGGTTGCCAGAGGTAACTCGTAAAATCAACCGGCGACAGGCTGAACTGCTGGGTTAAAAAAGTGAACAGTTCTGTAAAATGGGTCAGCGATGCCCAGCGCGTATAGGCATCCTGCACATCGTCGGCCCGGTACGTAACTTTATAAGGTGGGGGCTGCGTTGTGCCGATTTTCAGTTCCGGGAAATTCAGGTTGAACCCACTGGCGAAAATCGTGGTGGCTTCTGCGGGGGTGACGGATTTTACCCCGCCCGGAAACCCCTGATACCAATCGGGACCGGTAACCATTGGCAGGTTACCCGGCTGGCCAAAAAAAGCCTGAATAGCCTGTAGCCCGGCCCGGCCATTTCGGGCTATTACGCAGCCGCGAATATCAATACGGCTCGTTTTCGCAAATCGGGTGCGTGCCGAGTTAAGTTTAGTTCGGAATTGACGCGTACTTACTGCCTTATGTGCGGCTACTATATTGACGACGGCATCGGCTACAACCGAAAAAGTTGGCCCGGTAACCAACATATCAGTCCGGGTTAATGGTAGCAGAGCCGTTTGCAACGCCTGTATATTGGCGATGGTAATGGGTGCCGCAACGAGTGACTGTGCTTCGTTATTGATAAGGAACAATAACGCATCCTGCACGTCCTTACGCTGGGATTGTGTTAGTGGTGCTTCGCTTATAACACCTTCATCGTTAGTAGTCAGGACAATGACTGTCTGGTCATTGGCAGTGAGTGAGTTTAATGCCATATAATCCATGCAGTACCACAGGTAATTGAGCATAGGCCCTGAAAC
>JBBQUC010000429.1:0-4286 GCA_038212815.1 Cytophagales bacterium | reverse complement strand
TTCCGAAAAGTTGCGTTCACGTAATTCATCCAGCACCTTGTCTTTACCAATTTTATCGAGTTTGTCGATGGCAACGCTCAGGCTTCCCTCCTGCCCCGGCATACCGATGGCCTCGGCAATGCCGGCCAGAATCTTGCGGTTGTTCAGTTTCAGCGTGAAATCCTGAATGCCCAGGTTGCGGAACACCTCGTGAATCATCAGCACAATTTCGGCTTCGCAGAGCAGCGAATCAGTACCAACCACATCCGCATCGCACTGGTAAAACTCGCGGTAGCGGCCCCGTTGTGGCCGGTCGGCCCGCCAAACGGGTTGCATCTGATACCGCTTGAAGGGCATGGTTAGGGCGTGGCGATTCATGACTACGTAACGGGCAAAGGGCACCGTGAGGTCGTACCGAAGCCCTTTTTCAGCTAGTTTGGTGGCTAGTTTTTTAGGGTCGGCCTGCCAGTCGGCTTCGGTGAGGCCATTGGTAAAATCGCCGGAGTTCAGAATTTTGAATAAAAGCTGGTCGCCCTCATCGCCGTATTTACCCGTCAGGGTGGATAGGTTTTCGAGGCTGGGGGTTTCGAGGGGCAAAAAACCGAAGCGTTTGAAGGTCTGCCGAATGGTATCGAATATAAAGAGCCGTTTGCTCATCTGCTCCGGCCCAAAATCGCGGGTGCCTTTTACCAGGGATGGTTTCATGCCGCAAAGGTACTATAGGCTGCTCAATACCGGATGGCCCAAAATGGGTTACGCTGGGCTTTCATGCTGGTATTGATGTGATCCCGAATCAGCGCGTCGTACGTGCCGTCGTTGATTTTTTTGCCTTTGGTCTTGGGCAGGGTCAGGTCTTTGGCTACCGATTTAAACTCCACCTTTGTCGCCTCAATCACCACATCGTCGTCGTTGATAGCCATTTCCAGAATTACCCCCGGCAGCCCGGCATAGCGTTCTGGTCCGGCGGGTACGGGAATATCCTGAGCAAACCAGGCAGTTATTTTCTGGTTCCTGACGGGGTCGTAGGTATCGGCGCGTAGGCAGATGTAGCCCGCCACATCTTTTAGCTGATTGCCAATTTTCCAGACGGGGGTGTGCAGCGAATCGTCCACAATGTAGGTTTTACCGAGAGTTTCCATAATATCGGTTTTGTGCTCCTTATCGAAATTGCGGTAAATCAGGAACTCGTCGTTACGCCACGAATACGAGCCATCTTCGCTCTCGCCCTGATCGGTCAGGTACGTATATAGGCTGGCCGATGGGCTGAAGAGCAGTTTCATCTTGGTTTTCCAGCCATCTTCGTTCTTCCAGGTCTGAGCCGCCCGGTCTTTTTCTTCCTTGCTCAGGAACGTGAGCCGGGAGATAATTTTAGTCCAGTGCTGGGTGCGCTCATACGTAACCATACCCTCGGTCTGCTGGGCGTTGGCGGTCAGTGTAGCCGCGAGAAGGAGAATTGTGACGAAGTTTTTCATGTTGTTTGTCGTTGTGGGTTATTACGCAATAATTTCTTGTTGGCATAACTAATCATGTTCAGAAATAATTTTTCTTCCGCATTTGCGACTGTACCCCACGCATATTGTAGGTGAAACTCAGCAGGAAATACCGGGCCAACGACGTAATCCGCTCATCTGACACGTAGTTCTGGCCCGCCGACTGGCTTACGGCCAGATTCCGGTTCAGTATGTCGTAGGCGGTAATTCTGACTTCAGCTTTCTTTTCTTTGCCCAACTGTTTATAAATCGAGGCATTCCAGATGGGCACTTTCTGGTCGAACCCGAAGCGATCATTTTTGTAAATCCGGTAGTTCAGGCTGCTGTTCAGATACAGCCCGGCAGGTCCCTGCACATTCGCTTCGGCACTATATATAAAGTTCAGAATTTGCTGATTCTGGCCCGTATTGACCGAGTAGCGCGTGTTGCCCACGCCCCAGTCGGCATTGGCATAAAACGTAAACTTATCGCTGGGGGTGAGGTCGAGCCGGGCGCGGATATTGTAGTTAGTATTATTGGTGCGGTTAATCACATCGTTGATGGGTGTGAGGTTTTCGCCGATGTTGACGTTTCCATTCAGGTTTAGGCTAGCCTTAGTTTTCTTCAACGGAAACCCTATACTCAAATACGACCCTACACTCTGCCCGCCCGTGAGGTTAATAGGTCGGGTGCGCGTCACCAGCGTTTGTGGGTCAATGGTTTGGGCATACACAATCTGGTTCACGTTGTAATTGTAATTCAAATTCACGAAGAAATTGGTGAAGTTGGCCGGATTGAAAATACTAAATCCAGTGTTCAGGTTATGCTGGAGCGCGGGCAACAGATTCGGATTTCCCTCGGTAATATACAGCGGGTTACTCAGGTTGATCACCGGCTGTAAATCGCGCGAGGAGGGCATCTGCACGCTCACATCGTAACCGCCATAGAGGTAGCGGTTATTCTTAAGGTCGTAGTTCAGCGAGAGGTTCGGCACCACCGTCGTGAAGGTTCGGTTGATGGTGTTCAGCGTAGGCGAGGTCTGGTCGCTGGCGTAGCGGCCATCGAGGGTAAATTGCTGGAATGCCCCCCCTGCCGAGAGGTTCAGCCCCTTAAACGAGTAGCGTACCCCCGACCCAATGCGGTTGAACAGATAATTGTTTTTGTAATATCGGCTCAGGGTATCGTTCCGGCGAACAGACAACGCTGCGTCAATCCCTGTCAGGTCATTCACATCGCGGTCCACCTCGTCGAAACGCAGGCTGAAGTTGTAAAAACTCTCCCAAAAAAACTTCTTGGCAAACGGCTCTACATAAATCAGACTGCTTTTATACTCGTTGCGGTGGCTGTTGGTCGTATTGCGCTGCCGCAAATTGCGCAGGTATTCGTTCACCGTAGTGGCCTGGTAAAACTCGGTCATAGAGTTCTGGTTAGCCTGCCCGTCAGACGAGTTGACCTGCCAGGTAGCACTAGCGGCAAAGCTGCGGCCTTTGGTTTTGAATTTAAGCCGGTAAATCAGCGTATTCGCCATGCCAAAACCGTTGGCGCGGGTGGCGTTGCTGTTGGTGGTACGGGTCGATAGCACATCGGTAGCCGAATTAGCGTTGTTGCGGTAAAGCTGTTGCAGACTGTTCAGGTTGGCGTTGGTGTTGTTGAGCCTACTGTTGCTCAGGAAGATAAAGGAGTTCAGCGAATCAAGGGTTTTCTCGAAACGCACACTGACCCAGTGGCTCCCGCCAAAATTAATCTGGTTGCTGCTCTCGTTAGTATTGAATGACCCGTTTTGCAAAAAAGTCCGCCGATTGCGCAGGGCATCCAGTTCCACCCGCGACTGGTTGTAGTAGTAGCTGCTGCTGAACTTGGTTTTCTTGGTGTCATAGTTGTAGTTAGCACCAATGGCCGCGCTGTTGGTGAAGCCGCGCCCGCGCCCGCCCCCAATCGGAATGCTCAGGTTCTCGTCGCCATCATCGCCAAAAGAAATAAAGCGGTTGCCACTGCTGAACCCAAAGTCGGCATCGTCGTTCCAGTTAAACGAGTTACTACCCCGAAAATCCTGATAATCGTCGAACGACAGCCCGCTTTGGTTGGTGTTATTCGCCAGGCCAATAATGGAGAACTGCTGCTTATCGTTGAATTTGTTGTAATTCCCTTTTGTTTCGCCCCGAATATCGGCATTGGTAGCCGGGCCACCACCAGCGGTGAGTTTCCCGAATCCCCCTTTTTTGAAGCCCTCTTTCAGTTCGAGGTTCATGGTCTTTTCTTTCTTGCCATCGCTCACGCCCGTAATCTTCGACTGCTCACTTTGGCCGTTAAATACCTGCACTTTAGATATAGCCTCTGCCGATAGGTTTTTGGTGGCCAGTTTAGGGTCGTTGCCAAAGAAACTCTTGCCATCCACCGTAACGCGCTTTACATCCTGCCCCTGCGCTTTAATATTACCATCCTGGTCGACCAGTACACCCGGTAGTTTTTTCAGCAAATCCTCCACCGTTGAGCCGGGTGGCACTTTGAATGAGCTGGCATTATACTCTACCGTATCGCCCCGCACGGTGAGAGGTGCCCTGGCAGTTTTCACCACCACCTCGAACAATTCTTTAGCAATGGGCTTGAGTTTAATGGCCCCCAGGTCCACCGTTGGCCCTTCGGCTACAGTAATAGAGCGGTTGAGCGGCAGAAATCCCACGTAGGAGAGTTTCAGAATATAGGCCCCCGGCTTCACATTCTTAAGGGTAAACACCCCATTCTCGACCGTCCGGGCAAAGCTAATAAGCGAAGAGTCTTTGGGCGAGATCAGCATAACCGTCGAGCCGGGCAAGGCCGCTGATAGTGTATCGGTTACCC
>JBBQUC010000428.1:0-4290 GCA_038212815.1 Cytophagales bacterium | reverse complement strand
AACTGCCGGGATAAAAACCGCTGCACCACCAACTTGTTTCCCTGTCGTTGAGTGATCCATCGGGTTTTACTGAGTGCGGAATCCGCTGAGGAATCTCACCCGGTGGGATGTTGCGGGCCTGATCAATGGCGGTTAGGTCGGCAAAGGCAATGGCTAAGTCAGCGTCGGGATTCAGGCGGGGCAGCACGAAAGCCAGCGTCAGGCAGGCCACCAGCAGCATAAGGCCCCAGGCAGGTCGGTTCATGGATGAACAGGAATAGAGCGGTTTGTGCAGGAAAGCTAGAAGCTGGGGTAATCTACCTCATTTCCCCAACGCAGCCTGAATCTCGTCGGCGGTTTGCTGGAGCAGGGCTACTCGCTCGTTGAGTTGAAAGAGCAAAAACTCCACATTACGCAGCCGTTCGTCGGTGGTAATGGCCGTCAGGGGTGTATTCAGGGTCTTAAACATCAGCCCTTCGCCCCGGAGCAGCCAATCGGCGTTGAGTTGAGGGTAGGCCAGCAAAATCTTTTCGAGGGTGTCGTAGCGGGGTTTTAATCGCCCGTGTAGCACATGATACACTTTTTCGCCCCGGGGTTCACCGAGCTGCCGCGAAAATTCAAGCACACTAATATCAAGGGCCTCAATGAGTTGCTGTAGCCGAAGGTGAATGGTCATAGTGGTGGGTTATTTTTTTACACAAAACTAAGTAAGTTTTTACGTTTTCGGGCAAAAATTTACCAGGAATATGTTGGTTATTTACCGAAAACTATGTAAATTTAAACCAGGAATGAACCCCCTGTAAAAAGCAAAAGGGGCAGCAATGCGCCCCCCTGCTCGAACAGTAAACAACAAATACTAATGAACACGCAAAGCAAAAGCCAAATCCAGACAATTCAAAGCGAGACGGGAAAACCTTATCAAAAAATCAAGTACCTCGAGGGCCATCCCCGCCAATATCGGTTCGATGCCAAAGAAGGCGTGTTCAATATTAACGGCACCGAGAAGGTAGGTGGCCCTACTAGCGGACGCAGCATGACGTTTCAGCCCGTCGCCTGGCGGATTTTTACCGATAATATCCTGAATATGGGTACTAAAAACTGGGCAGAGATTTTTTTCATCGACGAGAGAAACTGCGTGTCTGCGCTGCTGTTTCATGGCTACTCAGTCGATAACATTTTCCGGCTCATCGAACCCTTGTATTACGATGACCTGACCCTGGCCGATGTAGTCATTACGGCCACGGCTCAGAAGAAAGAGAACACTAAAATTCAGCCGAAAGGGGTGTATTACATCGCTGAGTTCAGCTATGAACTGGCCGACCCTGCCCGCACGGCTGAACTGAAGCAGTATGCCGGGGAACACAAGATTTTCCGGCAGGAGACGCTTACCGATATTGCCAATATCAAAACGGCATTCAACTACTACAACCCCTTTGCCATTGCTGAGCAGCAGGCCGGTGTCGATTCGCCTGAACTGATTGGTTTGTACTAGTTTTTCCGTTTACCATAAACTCAACACCCATGAATCTTTTCACCGACAAACCGGATATTATTCTGCCCGATTACCGCTCCATCCCCCGCGTGTCGAACTCTGATTTGACGCGGCTGAAAGAAGAGCATTTAGGGTATGGGGCCAAGCCGTCGGCACGGTTCAACTCAGAACGGGCCAAAGGGTTTGGGCGGGCGTTTCATCAGCACCTGCTCGAACCTGAAACCATTGGTACGGTGATGGAGCAACTGCTGCCCGACCTGACCAATCTCGACGTGACGAAGGTAGAAACGCTGATGCACACCATCCGGCAGGACGATTTTTGTCGGCGGTATTTGCGCCGGTCAGAGCGCGAGCGGGTGGTGTTGTTTACTGAACCTAATAGCGGAGTGGCCTGCAAAGCCCGGCTCGATGTGGTTTATACCAGCCCCAAACGTCGGAATGCCCTCCTTGTTGATTTTAAAACCACCTCAGCCCGGACCCAGGCGCAGTTTCTGCAAAGCTGCTATGATTACGACTACGACCGGCAGGCAGCTTTCTACCTCGACAGCCTGCGCCTGGCCGACCAGGGCGAGTGGGCCACGACCCGAAAGTTTCGGTTTGTGTTTGTGGGCATTACGAAACAACGTCCGCACCGGCTGTTTGCGGTCGAGGCTACAGCTATCCCGAATTTTGTGGAGTATGGTCGCAAGAAATACCGGTTTTGGCTCCGCAAATGGAATGAAGAACAACACGGCCCGCAGTATCACGAGCCACTGCGGTTAGTAGCTTAACAAAAAGGTCATTTATTGGCTTTAGGGTCATTTGCTGTAAGTACGTAATGACCATGAATGACAATAAATGACCATAAAGACCATGAATGACTACTCAATGACAACAACAACCATTACCCACAGCATGGCCGTCATTTCGGTCTCGCCCTCGGCCCTGCAGTTCGACTGGGGTACGGATGGCTGGGTACTGTGGATTGAAGACCTGACGAGTATCAATGCCGTGCTGGAACAGATGCCGGAGGTAATTACCCGGATTAGCTTTGCTATTGAGCTACAAACCGGCTGGGACCACCGTACCGATGGAGATACCTACCATCCACTATATGGCTACCGACTGCTGCTGCGCGATGCCACCGGCCTCTGGCACGCTGTACAGGTAAATGGTGCTGGCCAGTTTGCAGGCACTACCCCCCTCGAAGAACTTGACTTTGAGATTGCCTACGACAAGGTAATGTGGGTTTGACGAAAGGAGCAAGGATAGATGGCAAAAACTCCTGTCTATCCACGCAACCTTTATCAGCAGATTGGCATCTTTAGGCAAACATCCAATCAACTGTTTGCCATGAAAAACCTGTTCACCCTCCTTTTCGCTCTTGCCCTGCTGACTCCTGCTCTGGCGCAATCAACCGTCGATGCGCGGGAGATCATCGCTAAAATTAACCGCAAAGAAACGGTCACTTACCAGAACGTAACCATTATGGGCACATTAGACCTGACCGAACTGGCCAACAAACAACAAAAGGACGGCGATTTTTGGGGCAGCGAAGGCTACCGCAGCACGGTTGAGGTGCCCCTCACATTCCGTAACTGCACGTTCCAGAAACCCGTACTGGCCTACAAAGCTGTAGAGACCGAACGGCGGCTACTGGGTAGCAACAGCCTTGTTTACACTGCCGATTTTACCGAAATGGTTCTGTTCGAGAACTGTACCTTCGAGCAGGAGTCGGCGTTTAAGTACTCCATGTTTCGGCAGCGGGCTGTATTTACGGGCAGCACCTTCCGCGATGAAGCCCTGTTTAAGTACGCTAAATTTAGGGCGGTGGCCGATTTCAGTGGGGCCAATTTTCGGGGTATCGCCAACTTTAAATACGCCAAATTTAATGAAGCCATTGCTTTTGAAAAAAGCCGGTTCGACCGATACGCCGATTTCAAATATACCGATTTCGACGAGGGTGTGAATTTTGGCAAAGCGGAATTTGATGGTACCGCCGACTTCAAGTACGTTCATTTCCCGCGCAACACCAATTTTGAGCAGACCCGCTTTGCTGGCACAACTGATTTTAAATACACCACCCTGGGTGGGAAAAAATTCTCGCCGGGGCGGTAGTTTCACCTCATCCGTTCCCCCTCTCCTGTGGAGAGGGGGAGGACGGCAATAGCCAAGAGATAATCTCTTGGTTTCTTACGTTAGGTTGGTGAAATTCTATGGAATCAATGAAGCGGTTATGAAGCAATTATCAGTGTTTGCTCATGGTGGCAAGCAGAAAATCCAGCGCGGCCCCATCAGGCAATGAGACCATTTCCGGTTTGGTATCCAGTTTCATAATTTGCTGACCTTTGGGGGAGTAAGCAGGCCATTGGGGGAGTCCCTTACCGTTGGGATTGCCGGTTTTAATGAAATTCACCCAGTAGGCCGACATAACGCGGGCCAGTTCCGTATCGGCCCCTTCCAGAGGGCGAAGCTGATGATCGATAAAGTTGAGGTTGTCATAGGCATAGGCAACCTCACCCGTATGAAAAGCACCGTACTTGCTGTATTCTCCCGTGGCGGGTAGCTTCCGGGTGAACCGGTAAATGTATGCTTTCTGCCCCTGCTGGCTCTGAATAGTTGCCCAGGCATAGTTCTGGACCCCAAAAATCATATCCCTCGAAAGTTTCAGCTGAGAAGTGGCCGCTTCGGCATCGGTACGTCCCGGATAGAATTTCAGCAAGGTTGATGCCTGAGTACCATACTGCTGGTCAATCTGTTTGCGATAGGCATCGGTATTTTTAGGCGGGCCAAACGCCATGCCTTCGTCCTCATTCCAGCCCGTCAGCAGCGTTACCTTG
>JBBQUC010000427.1:0-4291 GCA_038212815.1 Cytophagales bacterium | reverse complement strand
GCTTCTGTTTGTGAGCGACCACTTCTCTGTGTCGCCAGTCCTGATAAATCTGCTGACAGAGCCAGTACGGATGTTCTAACGGTTCGTGGGATCATCTGGGTTGGGCTATTGCGAGGGCTGTCTATTTCGTTCTGCTTGTCTTCTGATTCTGCTGGGTTTGCTGAGAGGGCTATTCTGGCCAGGCTATGCGTAGCCATGCCGTTTTGTGTGCAGGTCTTTTGCTACACACGCCCTCAGGTCAGCTATCCTGTCTGTCTTGTCCGTTTTCTACGGGCCGTCTGCTTGGTTGTTTAACCAAAAAATTTAGTACCATGATTTCGGAACAAATTCCGACTGACGAATTGCTGCTTGCCGATGAGCAATCAGTTACGTTGCCCGTAGCCGTTGCTACCGGCCCCACTTTTGCCGACCTCGATATTTCGGACGAACTGCTACAGGCCGTTACCGAAATGGGGTTTGTTACTCCCTCGCCTATTCAGGCCGAGGCTATTCCGCCCATCCTGGCTGGGCGCGATGTAATTGGTCAGGCCCAGACTGGCACGGGTAAAACGGCTGCCTTTGGTATTCCAGCCCTGGAACTGATCGACCCTTCACAGCGGCACGTACAAGTGCTGGTACTCTGCCCCACCCGCGAATTAGCCCTTCAGGTTACCGACGAAATTCGGAAACTGGCCAAGTTTAAACGGGGGGTTAAAGTCGAAGCTATCTACGGGGGCGATTCCATCGACCGCCAGATTCGCTCGCTTAAAAGCGGGGTGCACATTGTGATTGGCACTCCAGGGCGTGTGATGGACCACATGGAGCGCAATACGCTCAAACTCGACCATGTGAAGATGATGATTCTTGACGAGGCCGATGAGATGCTCGATATGGGTTTCCGCGAAGACATTGAGAGCATTCTGGAAGATATGCCCCAGGAGCGGCAGACCATCCTGTTCTCGGCTACTATGTCGAAGCCCATCCTGACCATCACCCAGCGGTTTCAGCAAGACCCCATATTGGTGAAGGTGGTGAAGAAAGAGTTGACTGCTACCAACATTGAGCAGGTCTATTTTGAGGTAAAACCCAAAGCTAAAGTGGAGGTGATGTCGCGGTTGATTGACCTCTACGACCTGAAACTGATGCTAGTATTTTGCAATACCAAGCGCAAGGTAGATGAAATTGTCGAAGACCTGATGCTGCGGGGCTACGCTGCCGAAGGGCTGCACGGCGACCTGCGGCAGGCACAGCGCAACAACGTAATGAGCAAATTTCGCTCTGGCGTGACCAGCATTCTGGTGGCTACAGAGGTGGCAGCCCGCGGTATCGACGTGGACGATGTGGACGCGGTGATTAACTTCGATATTCCCCTCGACGAAGAATATTACGTACACCGGATTGGCCGTACGGGCCGGGCGGGCAAATCGGGCCGGGCGTTCTCGTTTGTAAGCCGCGATGAGCGGTATCGCTTCCGCGACATTCAAGCCTACACCAAAGTACGGGTTGAGAAAGGGGTTATCCCCTCGTTCGAAGATATTGTCGGTATCCGCAAGGCCCGGTTTATCGAGCAATTGCAGGAGACTATTCAGGAAAGCAATGACCTGAATCTCTACAATGACCTGCTTACCCAACTGCACCACGCTGGCTTCTCGACCGAGCAGGTAGTAGCCGCACTGGTTAAGCGTAGCATGGGTATCGAGAAAAATGAGTTTGCCGATCAGGATTTAGGTCTTGATGACCGGCAGGGCCGTGAAAAACCGGGCCGGTTCGACCGGCAGGACGATCGGGGCCGGGGCAATAGTACGGGCCGGTTCGACCGGGGTAATGACCGGGGTGGTTCGCGCTTCGAAAGCCCCCGCGATGACCGTCGGGGTGGTGGCCGGTTTGAAGGCCCGAGTGATGATCGGCGGGGCGGTGGTCGCTTCGAAGATCGGGGGCCAAGCCGCTTTGGTGACCGGGATCGTGGCCCCGCACGGGGTGGCGATGAACGCAAGCCCTATGGTGACCGCGACGATAACCGCCCCCCACGGGAGCGTGAAGCCAACATGACCCGTCTGTTTGTGAGCATTGGTCGCCGTGATTTTGTGCGTCCAGGCGATATTGTGGGTGCCATTGCGGGCGAAGCCGGCATTCCGGGCAGCAGCATCGGTAGCATCGACATTTTCGATAAGCACACCCTGGTCGATGTCCCTAACAATGTAGCCAACCAGGTGGTGAACGCTATGGAAGGCAACAACATCAAGGGTCGCCGGGTATCTATTGAAATTGCCCGCTAAGCCACAACATGTAGCAACAAAAAAGGCCGCTACTGCGGCCTTTTTTGTTGGGCATTGGATAGAATTCGACCCGGTTATGGTCGGCTTTCCAATGCTGAATAGCCTGCTTAATCTCTTTGTTACTCATATTAGCCGCTGCTCCTTTGGCAGCTAATGCTACAAACTCGGCATCATCGGCAAAGCGCAGAGCCACAATCTGGCCCATTTTCAGATTTTTATCCAGCAGTTTGCCCGTAAGTACGTAATGGCGCAGGTTTTCTTCGGCCCGAATGGCACGATCCTGCGCTTTGAGCGGAAAAGACCGGATAAACCAAAACGAAAACAGAAAGGTAATGGCCATCAATAACAGCAGTACAGAACCCAGATTAATACCATAGACCAGGTTCACGCTCGCCAGCACCAGGCAGACCAGGCAAAGAGCGGCCATGCCTCGATGGAAAAAAGGAACAATTTGGGCGTGATTGGTAAAGTTTTGTTCATTCATGACAAGTGAATCGGTTTGGTTAAATGGTGTACGTCACTACTGCCAGCCTGCGAGCACAGGGCTGGCTTAATTCTCCTCATAATAGTATCCGAAGATAATCCCCATTTCGTCCTCGCTGGTGAGGCCAAAACTGACCGCTTTGCTAGTGGTATTGGTATACGTGATCTCCGACACCAGGGCTTCGCCTTTGCTCAACACAATGGGTACTTTGTAGGTAGTCATTTCGGGGTGTTCCCAGGTGGTAGAGGTATAGACTACTTCGCCATCGCGGGTACCGCCTTTGATTTTAATCACAAATTTCTCGCCCAGTTTGTGGGTATGCGAGGTGAGCGAGAGTATCTTCACCGTTTTGGGCATGATGAAGGTTTTAGAGAGCGTTACCTTGCCATTAGCCGGAATGCTCAGGCTATTGTTGGCCAGATTAAACGTTTTTACGACCTGCGTTACCTTCGACTTATCGGTGGTATAAAGGTTCATATACACCTCACCTTTAATGGTGCTGCTGGTTTTATTCACATAGTGTGAGTTCAAATCGAGGGAGGCTCCTGCCGGTATCAGCAGGGCTGTGCCTTCGGGAAAGGTGTAGTCGGAGCTGGGTGATTGCGTACCTGCCTCAAAGATGTGGTTTGACATCGACAGGGCTGTGAGCAGGTTGAGCGAATTATCGGCATTACGGAGGTCACGCACGTAATCGAGGGTAGGAAGCGCACCTTTATTCTGGAAATCGTAGGCTACAAAGTGGTGGCTATTGCCGCGCATTTTGGTGACTATCCTGGATACATACACATCCTGAGTATTACCGACCAATTTCCTGACAAACAGTTCGCGCTCAAAATTGGGTGCCACATCGAATGGTTCGATTCGCATCTGATACCCCTCAGTGGCCGTCGGCGGTGCCAGGGGGTCGAAGGTAGCCGAGACGCTGGGGGTGGTATCGTCCAGCAGTTTCGCATCGACCGGGTTCCCATCTTTGGGTGCCCCAGCCTCGATCCACCGGCGTACAAACTCAATTTGCCCCACAGATAGCGGCTGACTCCCCAGGGGCATTGGGTTGCCATACTGCTTGCTTGAGTGGTGGACACCCTGGTCGAAATACAGTTTGTGGTACAGCAGGCTCTCCAGAGCGGCAAAGGGTTTTACCCGCAGCAGGCCATCGGCCTTAGCCGAGGTATTACGCGGGCTTACCTTCACCAGATTATCGTAGGCGAGACCAGCCGCCAATACCAACCCATGCTGACTATAGGTGGCATCTTTGTCAGACGCGTGGCAACCCGCCGTAGCGCAGGAAGGGGTAAGAATTTTTTGCTGTAGCTGATTGAAGCTCGACGCTACCGCAGGGGTAACGGGCGTATCAGAAGTGGCTGATTTCTGGCAGGCGGTTACCCCTACAGAACCCAGAGCAACCAGGCTCGCCAACCGAATGAGTATCGTATGTTTCATCGCTAAAACCGTAAAAAAAAATCTTGTTTGGGCTGCTCCTGTCGAAAAAATACCAGGCCAACGTAAAACAAATCGACCGTCACCGTTACAGCGGGATGTGCTTTAATCGTTT